>JARGOJ010000001.1 GCA_029210225.1 Planctomycetota bacterium | reverse complement strand
CACTCACACTTGACGATCCAGTCGATCCTCCAACATTCGACGAAGAAGATCCAATTGAGCTCGGCGACGGAGAGTGCATTCTCTGAATCGAATCAGAGTTTGATCCTGACACACGAAAAGCTGCCTTTCGGCAGCTTTTTGTCATTTTTTCGAATCAATGAAGAGATCACTGATCTTCCCCATCACCTCCGCCTGGGCGAGACAAGATAATGAACATCATTGTCAACAAGCCAAAGCCTGCGACAGCACAGACCACAGAGAAAATGAGCGAGAAGTTGACAGAAGGTTCTGGGGTCATAGTTGACTGCTATCCTTTGTTAGATGATTTCGTCGAGCTTCCGCCGGATTTCCTTAAGGCCCTCTTCATTCAAAGATGGGCTCTCTAAGATCTCAACGGTTCCTTGGAAAGCCTTAAGAGCGCTTTCATCGAGTTTCTCTCCGGTCAGAATCAATCGGGCCTTCTTGAGAAGTCCAGTAGGAACAGAAGCACCTCTCTCTAAAACAAGGACTGGCACATGAACGTCCTTTGGAAACTTCAAGGATGCTCCAGCGTCCTTCCCTTGAAGAAGAATAGCAATCTCAGCTTTGTCAGCGCTTTGACCTGAGAGCAGCCGCTCTCCGAGTTCCTGAAGCTCTGAGTTCGATGCCTTTATGCTGATTTTTAAGTCGCTGTAGTCCCTGTGCTTTAAGCCCTTGCGGCATGTCGGTAGATAAAAGCCTCGGTCAAAGTAAGAAGCATTCGCGCAATCTCTGACTCGTCCGGCAAAGGATGCCTCAGTCTTATGCCAGAGATGGATGAGCTTTGCTTCTGAGAGTTCGTTGGCGGACTTGATTCCAAGGCTTCGGAGGCGACGGCCCAAATCTGTGTCTTCATGACCCCAACCCACATAGCGCTCGTCGAATCCGTTGATTTTTAAGAGGTCGTCTTTGCTAAGGGCAAAGTTGCAGGTCATGACCGTGGGTCGTATTTTCAGGCGAAAGGTTCGATAAAAGCGGTTCTTGCGGCGAGTCTTCGAGAGTCGCTTCTCTTCTCTCTCTGGAATAAGAGATTTCAGATACTTGCCAGCTCCTTCGGAGATCTTGCCCTTTTCGATGTGACTCGCTTCTTCCTGCCTCAGTAAATATCGTTCTCCGGCGAGGTAGCAAGATTCTTTGTAGGTGTTCTTAACGGTTTCAAGGTAGTTGGGAAGGGGAACGCAGTCCCCATCGGTTAAGGCTAAGATTTTCCCCCTCGCCTTTGAAACAGCGAGGTTTCTGGAGCGGGCCGCACGGAAGCCATCATCTTCTTGCCAGGAATGAATGATAGGGAAGTCGGAGCAGCTTCGGGCTTCTTCGATGACCTTCTTCGTGGCTTCTCCCGAGCCGTCATCGGCGATGATGAGCTCGAAGTCTTTGAAGCTCTGATGGCGATAGGCTTCGAGAACAAGAGTGAGCTCACGTTCCTTATTATAGGTGGTCACAATCACCGATATCTCGGGAGTCTTGTTCTTATCTGGGTCTACCATAGCTGTATGAACTCTTTTAAACTGACGCTCTGGAACATCGAGTCAAGATAGTGCGTTTCAAAGGCATTATCGAATCTTTCTCAGAATCTATTGAACGTGAGCGTTTATGAAACGGGCTCTAATCACTGGCCTAACGGGTCAGGATGGATCTTACTTAGCCGAATTTCTTCTAGATAAAGGATACGAAGTCCATGGGATTTTACGGCGAGCTTCCACTTCGTCTATGGCTCGAGTTGAGCATCTTCAAGATCGCTTGACTCTTCATCACGCTGATTTGCTTGATCTATCGAGCCTTATCCATGTTATCCAGAAGGTCGAGGCTGATGAAATCTACAACCTGGCGGCGCAATCCTTTGTCCCAACATCCTTTGAGCAAGCGCTTCTAACCTCGGAAGTGACGGCCCTCGGTGCTTGTCGCTTGCTTGAGGCTATTCGTCTGATCAATCCAAAGATCCGTTTCTATCAGGCGTCTTCGAGTGAGATGTTTGGCAAGGTTGAAGGAGACTTTCAGGATGAGGATACGAAGTTCCATCCTCGGAGCCCTTATGCAGTGTCTAAAGTTTACGCCCATCACATGACGGTCAATTATCGCGAATCATACGGCCTTCACGCGTCCTCGGGGATACTCTTCAATCATGAGTCGGAGCGCCGGGGCATTGAGTTTGTCACCCGTAAGATCAGCAGTCATGTCGCGATGATTAAGCATGGCTTCAAAGAAACTCTAAAGCTTGGAAACCTCGAAGCGCGGAGAGACTGGGGATTTGCTGGGGACTATGTCAAGGTGATGTGGGCCATGCTCCAAGAAGAGCGCCCGGATGATTATGTCATCGCGACGGGAGTGACCCATTCGGTTCAAGACTTCTGCGAGCGCGCTTTTGCTCATGTCGACCTTGATTGGCAAGACTTCGTTGAGGTTGATGAACGCTTTCAGAGGGTTGCCGAAGTGGAGTATCTTTGTGGAAACACGGCCAAGGCGAAGGAAAAGCTTGGCTGGTCTCCAGAGCTTGATTTCTCCCAGTTGGTGGCTCGAATGGTGGAGAGTGATTTGGAGCGGGTGAGGAAGAGCTCTTCGGGGATGCATCGTCGTAACTTTTGGTACGAACAGTTGGTTTAGACAATGCGAACTCTCATTTTTGGAGGAAGCGGCTTTTGCGGGTCTCACCTGGCGCAGCTCTGTGAGAAGGCTGGAGAAGAGGTCTTTGTTACGGGGCGCCAAAAAAGACCAGTTTTGGCAAGCTCTGCTTCTTTCCTCAAAGTCGATATCAATGAGCCGAGTAGTATTGAAGAAGCCCTTATAAAATCGCGCCCCGATCGCATTTATCACTTGGCGGGCTTTGCGTCCGTCAGGGAATCCTTTCATCATCAAGAAGAGGCCTATAGGACCAATGTCCTCGGGACCTATCATGTTTTAAGCGGGATCAAGAAGCGTAGCCCAGAGGCCCGCGTTCTTGTTGTGGGGTCTGCCGAGGAGTACGGCCCTATTGATCCTGAGAACCTACCTATCAAAGAATCAACGCCGCTTCGGCCTCTCTCTCCCTATGGTGTTAGCCGGGTTGGGAGCACATTAATGAGCCTGAGGGAGTCCGATCGTCACAGCCCTGCAGGTCTCTGCCTTGTGGCGACGAGGACCTTTAATCTGACGGGACCGGGGCAGAGTGATTCTTATGTCTGTTCCGATTTTGCTAAGCAAATGGCCCGAGCGTCTTTGAAAGGACAGTCAGAAATTGTTCTCCGGGTTGGAAACCTTAGCGCGAAACGAGATTTTAGTTCTGTGGTTGATGGAATGAATGCCTATCGATCCTTGATCGAGAAGGGACGGAGCGGCCATGTTTACAACGTTTGCTCCGGCCGAAGTATTGCGATTTCCGAAATTGTTGGAATCCTTGGCGAGATCTCAGGCCTTAAAATCTGCATCGAAATAGACAAGAAACGCTTTCGAAGTGTTGAGGTTCCGGAGGTCAGAGGAGATCCTGGGAAGCTTGTAAAGGAGACTGGAGAGCGCCCGGGATCGTTAGAATCATCTTTGACAAGCCTTTTCCTCTCATGGCGCAGGCATCTTGAGGAAAATAAGTGTTAAAGCGTTTTATTTCGTTTCATCTATATTCATATGCGTCTCAATTTGTGATATTAAAAGCAATTGAAAATCCTCTTCTCTTCTCTGGTGTGTTTTAGTAAAAGGGAAAGAAGAGTTTTGATTTCTTTGGCATTAAAATCGCTAAGGATATAGAACAAGAACAACGGCCTATGAAACTCAACTGTTGAAGGAAAATGAGGATCCAATGAGAAATCTTCTCCGTAAGCGTATGAAGCGCGGACAAGGCATGACGGAATACATTATTATCGTCGGTCTTATCGCTATTGTTTTGATCACAGCCGTGAAGCTATTCGGTGGCGAAGTCAAAAAAGGCTTCGAAAAAGGCAAAGGCACCATCGAGAAAGAAGTTATTGCTGATATCCCCGGTGGTTGATACCCGGCCTTCAACATGAGTTGTTTTAGGGCCCACTTTGATGGGCCTTATTTTATGTACAGTCAGAATTTCAGATTCTCAACGGCCTTCTTAGTCTCGACAGGATCTACTTTGAAGTATCGCTCCGTTGTCGCTAAAGAAGAGTGACCGAGCTGCTCTTGAATGATCTTTAAGTCGACGCCTTTTCGTCGCAGCGCATTCGCGTGAGTTCTTCTTAGGGAGTGACTCGAAGCATGACGCACCCCTGCCGCTTTGAACATCTTTGAGAGCATCAAGATGGCTGTGTTTGGTTTTAGCGACTCCAAGCGATTCATCTGGCTTGGAAAAAGGGGCAAGCTTTCGTCCTTAGCTTTCCTCAGCTCCAAATAGTCCTTCACTGCCTGGCATGCTTGCCTACTCAGGTAAACAGTTCGACTCTTCTTACTCTTCGTGGAGTGCTTTTCCAAAACAAGACTCGAGAACACATCGATCTTCTCCTTCTTCAAATCCAAGTGTGCGATATCGAGAATTCGAAGTTGGCAGATCTCCGCGATGCGCATACCCGATCCGAGACCCAAAAAGAAGAGTCCTCGATTTCGATGTTCATGAGCGCTCCCCGTTAAACAAAGATTGATCCTCTTTATTTCATCTCGGGATAGTTCCTTTGCTTGTCCACCCGATCCAACTGGCCGACCAACCATAGAGAGACCCCTATAAGCTCATTTTGATAATAGATCATTAAAAAGTCATTATAACAGTTTTATATATATCTATTTGAAGGAAGCCGATATCCGTTCTTCCAGAATCCCTATTTTTTATAGGGCGAGAGGATAGTTCAATAAAAGATATATTTTATTGAACTATGGAAGAGCATGTTTTCAGAGTTGAGACAGTTTGGACGATTTTGACTTACTTTGACCCTTGAGTTCTCATCCTTGGAAAAAAGCATCCAGAAAAACTCTAAAGATCCGGGAGTACCTCTTGTTCCGACAAAGTTTTCTTGGAGCATAAGGGAGATTTTCAGGAACAAGGAAACTCTGGAAGAGGAGACTTATTGATGAGCCATAGAATTGAACGCGATACCATGGGAGACGTTGAAGTTCCTTCCGATCGCTATTGGGGCGCCCAAACTCAACGATCTTTACAGAACTTCAAAATCGGCGGAGACCGTTTCCCAAGAGAGATGATCCGTGCTTTTGGTCTCGTTAAAAAGTCCGCTGCCCTCGTCAATAATGAACTAAGCGGCCTCTCTGATGAGAAGTGCAAGCTTATCTGCGCGGCCGCAGACGAAGTCATTGAAGGCAAGCTCGACGATCACTTCCCTCTCGTTGTCTGGCAAACCGGAAGCGGCACTCAGACAAACATGAACAGCAACGAAGTCATCGCAAACCGCGCCATCGAAATGGCTGGTGGAACCCTGGGATCGAAAGACCCTATTCATCCCAACGACGACGTCAATAAATCTCAATCATCAAACGACACCTTCCCAACAGCCATGCACATCGCCGCTGTCGAGCAGATTCACAATCGCTTGATCCCTGCTGTTTCTAAGCTTCAAAAGACACTCGCTGATAAAGCCGAAGCCTTCAAAGACATCGTCAAAATCGGCCGCACTCACCTTCAAGATGCGACTCCTCTAACCCTCGGGCAAGAGTTCTCAGGCTACGCCTCCATGCTCGATCACGGCCTTCGCCATGTTCGCCAGTCTTTGGATCATCTCAATGAGTTGGCCCTCGGTGGAACGGCTGTGGGAACAGGTCTCAATACTCACGCTCAATACGCCAGTAAAGTGGCTGCAAAGATCGCTGAATTGACGGGCTGTCCTTTTGTGACTGCGGAGAATAAGTTCGAAGCCCTCGCGGGCCACGATGCTGTGGTTGCTGCCAGTGGTGCTTTGAAAACACTCGCAGGAAGCCTTATGAAGATTGCTAACGATGTTCGCTGGCTCGCTTCAGGACCGCGTTGTGGTATCGGTGAATTGCGGATTCCAGAGAATGAGCCAGGTAGTTCAATTATGCCTGGAAAGGTCAATCCAACTCAGTGTGAAGCGCTGACTATGGTTTGCGCTCAGGTCTTTGGAAACGACGTCGCGATCAACTTTGGCGGGGCCTCCGGTAATTTTGAGTTGAACGTCTTCAAACCAGTAATGATTCATAACTTGCTTCATTCTATTCGTCTCATTGCTGATTCCTGCGACTCTTTCAATGACAATTGCGCTGTCGGAATTGAAGCAAACCTAGAGCAAATCGATCACAACCTCCACAACTCACTGATGCTTGTGACTGCTCTCAACACCCATATCGGCTACGATAACGCGGCGAAGATCGCCAAGACAGCTTACAAAGAGAATAAGACCCTCAAAGAGACGGCCGACAAGCTTGGCCTAATGTCTCCAGAGAAGTTTGAAGAAGCTGTGCGTCCAGAGAACATGGTCGGACCCAATAAATAAGGCGGTTTCAGCGCCTAATTCAATGGAAAAAATAGAAGAAGGAGCCTGATTAACGAGGCTCCTTCTTCCTATTTGCCTTCTTCTAAGTGGCTTCTACTCTGATTCTGCAGGAGGATCAATAGAAGCGAGCTCTTTAATAAGCTTTTGACCAAGCTCTGGTTCCGTCATGCAAATATAGGCGGCGTATCCCGCAATGCGGCTATAGCTATCGCCCTCTTTGAGACCCTTACCATTCTTTAAGTTGTGAATGGCGGCGCGAATCTCACGCTTCAATTTGCGAGGCACCCGAGGGTTCCCCTCACCATTAACAACAAGACCAGTGATCTTCTGGCGCGATCCTTTACGAGCAACTCGGGTCTTCTTGGGATGAACCGCGAAGCCTTCGTCAGCAGCGATGCGACCGATAGAACCAAGGAGAAGGCCCAGCTTAGGGGCGCCTTTGTGATCGTTTGGCAAGCTGAAGGTTAAGTCATCAGCATATCGGGTATAGCGCCAGCCGAGTTTCTTCCCGAGCCCTGTTAAGCGGCGGTCGAGACGGAGGCAGAGGGTGTTGGTCAAACCTGGACTTGTTGGAGCTCCCTGAGGCAAACACCGTGGTCCCATAGCAATGTAATAGGTCTTCCCGTCCTTCTCGACGATCTCGCGAGGAGACTCGGTGGAGATGAGGGCGAGTAGAGTGGAGACTTGCTCTCTATAGCCAGCCTTGCGGAAGATTCCCTTGACTCGGGGAAGAGTCACTGTTGGGAAGAAGTCCTTGAGGTCAACTTTGACAACAATCTTAGAGTTCGTATGGGCGGCGGCGTTCGAGGCAATTGAGCGCCCTGGTAGGAAGCCATGGGCCGCGCCATGAACAGGGAGGTGCTCGACGACGTTGCGGAGAATCCAGTGTTGAGCTGCTTTGAGCTTTGGCAATGGCGCCCAGATCTGCCGCTTTGATCCGTCTCGCTTGGGAATGGTGAAAGCGCGGTAATGAAGGCTGGTCGCGGCATCGCGGTGATAGGCCAACCAGCGAAGGTCGGAGATCGTGATGCCGAGAGCTTCGGCGAGCTGCTTGGGATTGTCTAACTTTGGAAGTTCGTTTTCATCAGCGCGCTCTTCGGCGTTGGGGAGATCCCAGCGATCAAAGTTGTCCGCGTCGTTGAAGTAAACGTTCTCGCCAAGATGGACAATATGATTGGCGCGGTAGGCGAGCCAGGCTTCTTTGTGAAAGCGCTTCTTCTCAGCAGCTTCCTTCTTAAGAGATTCTTTGTAGGCCTTTAATTTGGCCTTGCTCATATTCTCGGTGTTGCGACGGCTTACTAAGAAGCCTTTTTCGCGGAGTTGTTTGTCTACGTAGCTATCAATGCCGCCAGCGCGGCCGATATCTTCCCAGAGTTTGTTGAGATCGGTACCGTTCGACATGATCAGGCTACCCCACCTTCTGTTGCATCCAGATAACCTTTAGATTCAAGTCCGTCGACCTTGGCGTAATAGGCTTCGCGGGCATCTTCTAAGGAGTTGAAAACAAGGTTTTGGATTCGCAGACGACTTCCTCGCTGCCCCCAACGAACTTTCATACGTTGGTGATTGAGAGAAAGCTGATAGACCTCTTCGCCCTTGTTGTGACGCTTGGCGAAGGTCTTTGTTTCGTTTGTGACAGTGTCTCGCAGTTCACCTTTGCTGGCCAGTTCACGGCGCCGCGCTTCTTCCTTCGCATAGAAGAGACGAAGCCCAACAATATGGCTGCAAGGACCATTCTTAAGGCGATGTGTCCGGAACATCCGGCATGTGCATTTGACCCGAGTTAAGAAACCAATAGGCGTGATAATAAACTCGACGCGATAGTCCCGTTGATCGGCTTCTACATGAATAGAACCAACGACTTCAATGCCTTTACTGTGAACCCGGTTCTCCGATTCAAGAGTCATGGCACCCTTTGCCAAGTGATCGTGAGCCACTCGCTCATTATCATTGCGGAATTCAAGGCGATCCCAATCGAGGGGCTGCTCTGTCAATTGGCGAAGCCTATAGACTTCTCCGTCGATGTCATACATCAAGGAGCCCTGCTGACAACCTAATTGAAGCGCAGCCATAAGCCTGGAATCGTTGATTCCTATGGCTTCGCCAATCTCTTTTCGAGTCGCGAAATACTTATCTGAGAGATGAGCCAAGATCTTCTCAAGCTCATCTTTCGCCGTTCTTTGACGAGGCAAGAGCAAGTCAAAGCTGACAATCTGAGCCCAATTGTTCGCCGTCCAGCCGGAGAGACCCATTGTTAAAGTCATTGGGCCAGCTTTGAAGACAAAGAAGCTTGGCATCCCCGATCCGAGCACATGAACGTCAATGCTATCCAAGAATGGGAGCAAGCGACGCACTAACATAAGGCGGCGACGACCCCAAATACGGATCACCTCAGAGCTGTTACCTTTATAAACGTCTCCACTTGTCGTAAAGACCTTCTCCCAAGGCTCAAGCACCAGGCGTGGCTGCTCTCCAGGGATCAATTCAATTCTTAAACCCCGGCCCTTGCCCTTTTGATCTGAGTGAAAACGCAGATAACGAAGGACATTGTAGAAGTCGATAGGAGCAATTGAAAAATTGATATGAGGCAGAGTCGCCGCTGATTGCACTTGGAGGAAAGCACGAATCCAGCTATCTGGAACCTTCACTTTCTTCTCAAGGCGTTGCTCCCCATCGGTCTCTATCTTCACTTCTTCCTTGCCTACAGAGAGACGAGTCTTTCTATAGCCGCGCATTTGTTGAATGCTATCGAAGAAGCCCTTTGAGAAGTCAATGTTTGTCGTGCCGTATTTCAATTCTCCTTCAATATCCACGCAATCCCAATCAACCTGCAGCTTTGCATAGGTTGACTCGTCCTTACTGAAGACCTCAAAGAAGAGACCATCAGGTTGAACAGAGATTACTGGATCAAGGATGAGATACGCCGAGGGGTCGTTTCTCTGAATCCAATCGAAATAAGACTTCTGAGCTTCCCAGACACTCTTTTTAGGTGCCGCCTGTTGTTGCCTTAAGTAAGCAAGATAAGCCGTGCGATCCTTGGGCACATATCGATAGTCACTACCAACAACGGCATACATGACCGACAAGGCTTCGCGGAATCGCAAAGGATCCTTGACTTGGCCCTCAGCTCGAACAGCCCTACGAGCCTCATTAGCGACAAGGGAGAGCCGACTTCCATCTTCCTCTGGGCGAACCTCACTGGGTCCTCCATAGCGGAAAACGTAATCGCCTCCTTCTGGGCCTTCTTCAGCGTTTGCTGGATTTCCATCAGTCGACATTTGAAAACACTCCGAAATCTATCAAGCGTCAGCTTTTGACCCGTCCGCTTTGTCCCCACTCGTCAATTTCGCTAAAGCCTCTTTTCGAGCCCGATAGCGCTTCGATCGGCGCAAGGCGCGCCAGGCCGCTTTCCGCAAGTCTTCGTCTTCTGCCTCGTCCTTCGCCATTTTCACAATGACAGTCTCCGCTTGAACGCTAGCGATACGAGCCAAGCCCTCAATCGCTCCGAGTCTTGTCGCCTCGGGAAGCTTGGCGTCTGCTAAAGCCGCTCCAAGGCCGTCAATATCTCCGCGATTGATCAAGTGAGGCAATGCGACACCCTGGTGATGAACCGTCGCTGCGGCGCTCCGAAGAGCTATCCGAGAGTCGTCGTTATCAACACCCGAGAGCAAACGATTCAAGCTTGTTCGATCATCAAGGACCGAAGAAACAAGGCTCGCGGCCTTCTCTGGCGCTAACTTTGTAAGGCCTGAAGACGCAAGAGAGCGAATCGACGCGTCTGCATCGACCACCGCTTTAGCAAGAGCCTCAATCCCAGCGTCACCACCAAGACCCATACTCAAACCAGTGAGCGCTGCTTCTCGAATCTCTGTGAAATACTTAGGATCAGACGCCGCGATCAACGCTTCTCCACCAGCATTCAAGCGACCACAAGACCAAAGCATGATCCGGTAAGTCTCAGTTAATGCCTTCATTTTTGTGTAGAGATTACGATCCCCATCTGAAATCTCAGAGCGCTCTTTGACCCACATTTCCTGCCAACGAGAGCAAGCCTTCACCAAAGATCCGGCGTATTCTTTCGCCTCTTCTCCGCCGCGTCCTAAAATCTGCGAGGCAATCTTAATCGTTCGCTCTTGAGTGCTTGTCTCAAGGACCTTCGCCGCCGCCGCAATAGGCAACGGAGTCCGAGAAAGAAGAACCTCAACAACTGAGTTGACGTGGTTGCTAGACACCTTAGGCAAGATCTCAAGAAGAACAGACGAATCGCCCTTCTCCTTCAAACGCTCAAGGGCCTTATTGACCATGTGAGAATGCTGACTGCAAACAAGCGCGTAATCCGCATCGAGAGAGTCTTCACCGCAGATCTTCTTAAGGCTTTTTACCGCTGCTTCAATTACGTCTGAGTCATTGTCCGACTCAATCCTCTTAATGAGAATATTCCGTGCCTCTGGATCCTTGTCGTGGGCAAGCAGCTTCGCCACATGCTCTCGAACCATCCATGAGTTATCCGCAGCCCGATTCCTAATAAAGCTCCAAGCGTCCATAGAATCGAACCAACGCAAGCCAGTCATCGCACTGAGAGCAACGCCATAACTTCCTTCCGCAAGCCTTGAGAGCGTCTTGAAGACACTCTCTGCCTGGTCTGATTCACTCATGTGACCAAGGGCCTCAGCCGACTCTTCCTGGAGAGCATGACCGGTATCATTGATAATACGAAGCAAGAGATCCAAGGCCTGCTCGTCACCGAGCTTACCGAGTGCCTTCACCGCCCGACGTCGCTGATTCACGTCAGCGAGCAACTCAACGCTCGCCTGGAGAACTGAAAGGCCTTCTTTGCCACCAGAGAGAGCAAGCCCCTCCGCCGCCAAGAAACCTGTGACGCCATCGTCATGTTTAAGAAGCTTCTCTAAGATCTCTGTTGAGCCATTCCGCTCTCTTGCCCGCCACCCTAAAGCTTCAACCACTTCATGGCGAACCTTCTCTTTGGGGAAGTAAGCGAGGGAATTAAGAATATCAGTGACTTCCTCGCTTCGGCACCAACGAGCAGCTGGGATTAACCTTGAGAGCTTTGACTCATCAGAGATCCTGTAAGTCACTTCCATCAACTTCGCTAAAGCCCCTCCGTTTCTTGGCTCCTGCTTCTCTTCCCAGCCGGGATCCTTCAAATCATCGCCGACCGCTTGGTCGTAGCCAGTGATAATAAAGGCTGCTTCAAAAGCTTCATTGCGATTCTTATTCTTCTTAATCGATTGAAGCAGGCGATCAAGGACCGCCTCGCTACGAGTTTCACCAACTCCGGAAAAGAGCTCCGCATGAAGCGCAGTCCCCGCTGGGTCGTTATCAATACGATCGAGAAACAGAGCTCCTGCTCTTTTATCTCCAAGCCTCTTCAAGCTCTTAATCGCGTTCTTCTGCTCTCGCTTTCGATCACTGAGAAGAAGACTCTTTAAGAAATCGAAAGCCGCTGGATCTTGCTTAGAAGCCAACTCCATGGCAGCCAAGATCTTTACGCCACGATACCGAGTTTTAAGAGCCCGTCGCAATGCGTTTGCAGCCTCTTCATTGTCCTCATAGTTCTTGGCAATCTGACGTGTTGAATCACCCCTCAAGCTCTCAGACTTCGCTTCAAAGCCAAGCTCTAAGGCTGGAATCAAACCCACTTGTTTGCCGAGTATCTGAGAAGCCTCAAACTCAAGACCATCCACGTTGTTCTTAAGCACCCTCTCAAGCACTTGGCGGCTTGATTGAGCATCCCCCTCATCAACAAGCTTCTGAAAGCCCAAGGCCCCCACATCTCGCTGACCTGAAGACAAGGCTTGAGTGCAAAGAGACGCGACATCTGGCATAAGCTTTGACAGATACTCGAAGGCTTGCTTGCGAACGCTGTTATTTGAATCACCGAGAGCCAAGACAAAAACAGGCTTCACTGAATTGTTAAGCGAGCTGTTCTTCTCACTTGCTTCAAAGAGACGACGAAGCGCAGTCTGACGAATTTGAACGGCCGAGCTGTGATCTTGCAAACGACTGAGTCCGACATAAGTACCGAAGACCAGACGCGCCGTCTCTTCAGCTCCAGGACGAGTTGCCGAGCTGGACATGGATTCTTTCTTAGCCCTGGCCGCGCTGATCTCATTGTCAAAGCGACGACTAAAGCGACCCCAAGCTCGATCGAAGCGATCTTGCTTCTTCTCTCTCAAAGACGCTAGAAGGCCTCCGGCCCGGTAGCGAAGCATAGAATCGCCATGAGCAAGAACATCTCCGAGAGTCTCAATGACTCCCGATTCCACTGTCCAAGGCTTATCGTCACTGCGATCATTGAAGAGCTTTACGACAAAGTCACCGAAAGCCTTGGGGTCGGAGTAGTTCTCCAACGCCTCCGCCGAACGCATACGAATATCAGGACTATCTGCCGACAATCCCGCCAAACACCGCTCCGGTGTTCCCTCAGGGCCAGGGCTGCTTGCCTCTAGAAGCATGAGAGCCATGAAAACCCGAGAGCGAATATCATCTTGGGGTGAATCAAGGAATGAAAGGAGGTTGTTAGCAGCCTTTTCTCCAAGAGCTAAAGCAGCTCTCAAAGCCACATCCGGAGATGCTCCTCCAGATCCTTCGCCTCCAAAGATCACAGAGGTTCCTGTTGTGTCTGCGCACGCTGCCAATCCGAGGGCAGCAGACATTTTAATAGCAGCATCAGAGTGTCTTAAAGCCGCAAGTAGAGCCGTTTTATTGTCAGGTCTTGAACAGTAAGCCATTGCCTTGGCTGCGCCCCGACGTATTCCTTGGATCTTACTCTCTAAAAGAGGCTCCAAAGTATCGAGAGCTCCTGGAGCTCCAAGCTCTGCAAGTCCCTTAAGAGCAAGCTCAACACGCTCTTGCCACTTCGCCTTGAAGTCAGAGATATCAGGCTCATCCTCTGTGACAAGCTGCAAGAGAGGAATCATTGAATCCTCGTCACCCTCCAAAGCCCGAGCGTGAGCGGCCCGAGCCCGAACGTCGGGATACTTGCTCTTCATAACTCGTGACAGCGCCGGTGAACCAGTATTCAAGAGGGCGCTCAATGCTAACTGACGAACACTCTCTTCAGAATCATCCAAAGCCCTGAAAAGAAGCGCCTCCGCGCCCTCTTCCTTACATGTATTTAGAGCTTTTGTCGCTTCTCCACGGAGATCGTTGTAAGGACAATCGAGAGAAGCCGAAAGCAGCTCAATGGTCCGCCCCTTGGCCCTCTTTGTTGCGAAAGCAAAGACTTCTTTGCGGAGTGAGCTATCTGGATCGCAAAGCATCTCTAGAAGTAATGGCCAAGCCCAATCCTGATTTAGCTGGGCCATAATCTCGACGAAGACTTCGTTGCGAACGTCTCTATGAAGACTCTTCAACGCAAAGCGCAGCGTTGATTCACCACCTCCAGCGAATTGAAGGTTCAAACACGCCTTAAATGCTTCACTGCGTACTTCTGCAAAAGAATCATTGAGAGAACGCTCTATTAAGCGCCAAGAAAGCTCTTCCTTCGATTGCGGAGGATTCGCTTTAATTTGCTCAATAAGTAATTGAAGAGCGCGACGCCGCACATCTTCATGATCGGCATTTAACCCCGCTTGAGCAGCCTCAAGGGGAGTCTCTGACTCCAATTGAATCAATGCGCTGAAGGCCGCATCGCGAACTCCCGCTTGACCGTCTCGAATCATGAGACGCAGGCGGGCAATACCTCGGGGATCATTAAGGTTCTTAAGCGCCTTACAAACCTCAACCCGAGTCTGATCATCTTTCTCCCGGCTTAACTGAAGCAAGGTTCCGAAAGCCCGGGAATCTTGAAGTAAAGCTAAAGAGGTCGCGCCACGGAGACAAGTATCCAAAGCCCGACTCGCCATCGCTTGCAACAATGGATTCAAATCGAAGTGGTCAAGGTCTCCAGGAGCAACTGTCACCTCTGTTGGAGCCTTTGGCAAATCAACTTCTTCGATGTTCTTGCCGTGAGTCTCAAGTTCCACAAAGTTGCGATGCAAATCGCTATCTCGCTCTCGTAGAGCCTTCGTCAAAGAAGGACGAGAGAGCGTAGACACAAGAAAGGCAGTATGACGCACATCCGCGCTGTCATCTTCTCCATGACGGCGAAGCGCCGCTTGAATGGCTTCTTCGTCGAGGAGACCTTTTTGAAAGGCCCAAGTGAGAGAGAGGCTGCGAATATCTGCTTTGCTCGACCTTAAACCCGTAAGATGAGCCTCGGAGAGCTGTTCGGAACCGTAGACGTTCTCTAAGCTAACAAGCGCCGCTGTGCGAATCTCTGTAGTATTCACTTCAAGAGCTTTTGTTAGCTCAACCAGAGCTTGATCATTGCTTGAAGATAGCTCTTCGAGACCAGTAATCGCACGTAAGCCAACGTCTTTTTTCCCAGTCTTAATCGCCAATTGCAGAGGACGAATAGATTCTTGGCCTTCAAGAGACCTTAAACCCGTCAAGGCCTCTTCCCGAACACCCTCATCTGCTGAGTTGAGCAGTTGCTCAAGAGAGGTCATTGTTCTGAGATTACCAAGATCCGCGATGAGCTTGGTTGACTTGACTCGAAGCTTGTAGTCCCCGTCGTTGAGAGCCTGCTCAGTGAGTAGGCTAATCGACTGAGTATCGTTGTATTTCGCCAGTAAGTCTAAGACAGCGTCTCTTCGCTCGGTCTCTTTTTGTTTGAGCTCATGCTTGGCGCGAGCCATAGCACCCCGACAGATAAGAACCCGCTCTTTAGGGCGCCCTGTATCTTCTAGCTCCCAGAAGCGAAGCGTCGCATCGTTTGATGCCACAACCAAATGAGGCCGCTTCTTATGCTCAACAAGGGCCATGTCAACAACAACGCCGACACCATCGCGCATGGTGAATGGACGCTTCTTATTTAATCCTGCTGGCCAGGCCTTGAAAGTCTTATCGGTGCCCCCACTATAGAAGACTCCTTCGGGGCCAGCCATCGGACCATCAATAAGGCGAACGGCTGGTTGCTCATGATTGCTCTTGCCACCACGATCTTCAGGATCGAGACGACCACGAACGTGAGTCATTTTCAGCTTACAGTCAGAACCAGTCGACAAGAGACGAAGCTCTTCCCGATCGAAGATCATCGCCTTCACGGCCCCTTCGTGGAGCTTCTGAGCATCGCCTTTAACGAAGTCGTCTTTATTCTCACACTCGAAAATCGCGACAGTTCCAAGATTGCTACCCACAGCAAGCCATTGACCATCGGGATTCACAGCAATTGAGTGACATTCCTCACCGATATCAAAGCGCTGTAATTCAGCTCCTGACTCTTTAGAGAGAATGACAAGGTCCGAACCCGCGAGAACCGCCAAGCGATTCTTTGCGACGGACGCCAAGCCCATAACTGCGCCACCAAGAGCTGGCCCGAAAGGCTCAACCTTCTCAGTGTCAAAACGAAAGCGCTCTAAAGAATCTTCGACGTTGGCAATGAAAAGCTCTTTATCAGTAATAGATAGTGCTTTTCCGCTCCCGCCATGAAGCTTGATCGCCGCTAACTTAGCCGTCGTCGAATTCAATCGGTAGAGCGCCGTGGCCTGATCTTCCTCGTGAGTCGTTACGAAATATAGATATTCGTTCCGACTCGCGAGAGCTCTTATTTGGCCGCGGTACTGAAGATACATTGTCTGTTTATTAGACATGGATCAAGACCCCTCCTTGATTTGAAGGTCTCCATGAGCCTTGTCAATACGAGTCAGAGCAACAAGACAAGCGTCATGTTCACTCTTTCCATGGGACGCCATGAACTCCTCTAAAAGAGGCGTGACAAAGACTGCGAAGTCTCTGTCCTCCACAGCAATATCCCGAATCATCTCGATGAGCGACAATTTGGCTTTACGAGCTGGCAAGGGTTTCAAACGAACCCCCTCACCACTTTTAGACTTCGAAGATTTCGGTAAACGAGCAGGCGCCAAAGTAAACAGAATCGTTCTCATGAAATCACGAAGAACAATCGGCTCCGCTGGCAAGTTATCTGGCTTCTGAGGAGGTCCGGAAGAAACAACAAGCTTCGCCTCTTGCTCGGCCTTCTTCTCCTCTTTGGACGCACCCTTCTTCGACTTCGCAGCGGGTCTGGGAGGAGGCGTCCAATGCATTGTGATGCCTCGATCCCTGTAAAGAGACCAGATAGAACGAATCACAAAAGCCTGCACTTGACGGTCAGGACTCTCTGAAAGGCGAAACAACTCTGTCGGATCAGCCAGCTTTGAATTGCTGGAAATCAACTTCATTCCCAAAGCGCGGGTGCCCTTATCTAAGGACTCACAGAAACGATAGACAGAGTCAGAAGAGACCTTTGAAGTGTCTATTCGATAGTGCTTATGCTCGTCTTTGTTTGTCGCCAAGAGGGCCTTAGACATGAAGTTAAAGACTTCCGGATAAGGATTTTCACAAAGCTCGACAATATCCTCCATAGAAGGATTCCAGCGAGCAAAGTCCCAAAGCGCCAACTCTAGAGCAAAATCACGGATGCGCTTCCGTGAGTCATTCATAAGCACTCGAACACGATCGAAGCTCAAAAATAATTCAGGGATAAGTGCATCCTGCTCAAAGGGCTTCTCTTTTAGCTTCTTACCAATGTGGGCATGGTGATGACGCAGATAGCTTTGAGTGAAACGCGACAGCGGCGTTTCCTCTCCATCTGCAATTGTCGCATCCCATAAATAATCACATCCCGCAGAGACTGGATCGCCCGTCGATCCTTCAGGAGCAAAGTCCGAAGGCTTGAACGCGTCGATCATGTAGTTCATGGCAAAGTTGTGATAGCCCGAATAAGTCGACTCAGCAAGCTCCATGAGCCACTTGAAGCCAAGCTCCTTCGGACTAAAGAAGCGACGGTCTCCAAGGACCTTAAAGGCCCCCGTAGAAAGACTCCAAGAGAAGGATAGGTTCTCCGCCCAGGAGCGCCCACTCTCTCTTAATTCCTTAACCCAAGCGTCTTCTTTCCAATTCGGCTCATATGCAAGACACTTAAAGAAGTCGATGCCAAATGTGCGAACATCAATGCGATCTTTATTGATCCACTGCTGCACACTATTCGTTGTCATGCTTTGCAGGTAAGAGCGCTTAAGGAACTCAACGCCAATCTTCTCAATTGGGTAGTTCTCAAGATTTGTAAAAGCGAAATTGACAATGGTCGATTTCGACCCCTTGATCACTCGCTCATCTTCAACAAGATCAATGAAGAACTGAGCCTCAAGATTCTCTGGAGTGTGAACCTTAGGGAATAACTCCGAAGCAAACTTAAAGACCTTATTGTTCTTAGAGAGCAATCTCTCCTTGAACCAATCAAGATGCAATTCCCGAGTTCCAAAGTGCTTGCGAAGAACTGAAGTCGCCAGCTCATAACCATACTTGGTCTCAAGCAACTGACCCCAAGCATCAAGACCGACCTCTTCCCGAGGATCCCTATCTTGAATCAAGTCAATCGCGAGCTGACGGACCGCTTCATTGTCGTTATCAACCAAACGAATCAACTGCTCTAATGGCAAGTCGCGAGCGTGAGTTCTAGCGTAAGCAGCCGCGTAAGCCCTGGCATCTTTTGATGGGGAGCTTAAAAGACCAAGAACAGGCTCGTGAAGGCCCAGATCGCGGAATGCGCCCTGCTCGAAGCGAGGGACATTCTTTAAGAGCCAAACGACGAAGTCGTCAATAATCTGACTGCGAACATTAATCAGACGAATCACCCAAGACGGCTCAACATCCCTTAATGAAGCTCTAAAATCTGTCTTCAAAGCTTCCACAGCAAATTGCCGGACCTGCTCGGCCTTCGCTCGTTCAAGCAAAGTAAAAAGCGGTCTTGGAGTCCGAAGCCAGAGATCGCTGTAAGCGCGACTCTTGATCATCGATGGGATCTTCCAAGGAAGGCTGAAAGAATTCCGGCTATAGCCGCCTCGATCATGGAACCAAATGTGGCTGGAAATCCAGTTCGTTCGCCACTGGTATGTCGAAGTGATTGTATAGAAGCGAAGGATATCAACCGCAGCATCCGCATAGGTTGCTGGCAAGGTCTCAGCTTGACGCCTCAGATAACGCCAGGCCCGACGTCGCATATAAGCAATCGTGCGCCGAGTCACTTCGTCATCGCGGTGATTCTGAAAAGATTGGTCAACACGGGCGGCGATCGCGCCGAAGACCTCCGTGTCGTGGCTCTCTTCAGCCTGCTTAAAAATTCGCTTCAAAGCTCGCCAGGCACCCCAACGAAGAGGGACCTTCTCGATGATCTCAAGCAAACACGAACGCTCATAAGGACCATTGGTCTCCCAAAGCTCCATGATGATCGTCCATACTTTGACGCGATCAGGGAGTGGGACTTCCGGATCTCGAGATTCGAGCTCCTTCATCCGTTCCATGCGATAGTGCGCTTGCTCGTCTTTCGTTTTACGAGCAAACTGCCACGACCGAATGGTCCTGTAGTATTCGCTAAACGTGAGGACACCGTCCTTACGAGGAGCTTTGTAGGGTTCTCGCATATTGGCGAGAGATACAACCAGTCGAGGCAAAGCTGGGTCCTGAGACTTCCATGCCCGACGGATATCTTCAAGAGTAATTGTGGTGCTCATGGCAACCTTCCCAAGAATCCGATGCGTCCCGGAAAGAAAATTCGGAAGTCCAACTAGACACTTCTAACTGGCGATTTGTCAAGGCATGGATGACGTCTTTGGAACTAAGACGCCCCTTCCTTCTCTTCGATCTATGCATACCTAAAAAAAACCTATCAAATATCTTCGCATAAGGGGAGGTCTTCTTTCAGAATTTATCTAAAAAGCATATTGGTACGCATTTTGGCGCCTTTAAAAGCAGAATGGGAAGGCCTCCCCCTAGGAGACCTTCCCAAACTTACGACGAGGGTCATTCATCTTTTATCTAAGACGTTTTTCCCTCATCGACCACCTCCTCGGCGGTTTCATCAGCGTCAATTTGAGACCAGTCCAAGCCGGTCATTTTGCGATAGACGCTCTTGAATGCTTCGAGAATCTCCTTCTCGTCCATCGCCATCGGCACTTCGACTTTGATGCTTTTTTGTTCTGGCCGACTTGCCCTCGTCACATCGAAATCATAGTCCCGACACTGAAAGCGTAGTCTTGGTCTCCAACGATAAGCGCGACCTTTATGACGTTGCCGGGTTGGCACAGCCATGTCTTGATCGTCTTCATTCGCGCCTTGCGGAAGAGTCTGAACTTTCGTGCCCTCTCCTAAAGACTGTCTATAGTCTTCGAGAGCTTGAAGCTGCTCTTTCTCACTCTTCAATCTCGCGAGTTTTATCAAGAACTTAAAGGTGAAGTCTTCCGAGCGCTTCTCGATCTCTTTGACAGCCTTCTTGCAAATCTTCTTCATGCTCAGGTAGTAAGCAATCATTGGCTGGGAGAGGCCGAGCTTCTTAGCCAGCTCGACTTGTTTGAGCTTCCCCAAATTCGCAACCGTCACAAGGCAAAGGCCAACTTCAATCGGTGATAGATCCTTTCGTTGAAGGTTCTCAGTCAATTGAATGAGGCGAACCTGGCCGATGTCTTCTTTCATTCGCAAGACGCGAACAGGAACGTGGCTTCGTCCCTCGCTCTGAGCGGCCAATAAACGCCTGTGACCGGCGATCAAGCGATAGAGGCCCTTGCTGTCACGAATAACAAGAAGAGGCTCTAAAATCCCAAAGCTTTGGATGGAGCGACGCAAGGAGACCATGTCGTCGGACTCTGGGTCCGGAGTGCCGCGAGGTTGCTCTGGGTCGGGGTAGACCTTGTCGATTGGAGCGTTGAGCGCCTCAATGTCCTGCTCGGCCTTCCCTCCCCGTGCTTTAACTGTCTTCTCGATTTCATTGAGAAAAGAAGTTCGGAATTTACTCTTACGAATCATGAAGCGCTCCCTGTCTTTGTTGCTACGGTTCGTTTTCTCTGCACTCGGCGGCGAGTTTTCTTAGCAGGAGCTTTCTTAACGGCCGTCTTCGTTGTCTTGGCTTTCACGGTTCTCTTCGCCGGAGCTTTCTTCGTCACGGTTTTAGAAGTGATCTTCTTTTTAGCGGGAGCCTTTCTCGTTCTCTTTTTGGCCAGCTTTTTAGCGACTTTCTCAGGTGCAACCCCTGTAATTCTAGAGATCACTTCGTTCGCCAAAGCCATGTGATCATCAAAACTTCTTTTGCGAGGCTTTAGTTCACTGGGATCAACGACATTCTTAAGCTTTGTATTCGTGCGAATCACTGTGCCGAATAACTTCGCCGTAGGAAAACGCTCGTCCTCGTGCTCCGTGAGGTAATCGAAACACTCAACAGCAACGCTCTCTCTCTTATCCCAGCGCGTTAATAGCGGCCCAAGAAGTACTGGCTGGCCATCCTCAGGAAGGTGACGAAAGAGGGTGTGGAGATCTTCAAGAGCGAGGACATAGCCACTCATTGAGAGCAAGGCCGCCTCAATGGGAATAATAGCGTGGGTGGACGCGAAGATTCCATTTCGCACGAGATTGGAATCCGCCGCCGGAGATGTATCAATCACAACGAAGTCGTAATCGACCTCTTTCAATGCATTGGAAAGAAGGAAGTCCCGAAGTGGGTAGCGGTCGATGCGGCGCTCAACCTCCTTGATTCGATCCGAGGCGGGAGCCACATCAAGCTCACCAACATCCGACGCGACAATCACGTCTTTCAAGCCTGAGACCTCTCCCGTTAAAACATCGCCGATGGTTTTGTCATCAGGGATGAAGGTCTTGCGCACCAATAACTGAGTCGCGTTTCCTTGAGGATCGAGGTCGATCGTTAAGACACGCTTACCGAGCTTGGCAAGACAAAGAGAGAGGTAAACGGCTGTCGTTGTTTTTCCAACGCCGCCTTTTCGATTCACAATGGAGATGACTTGCATGGAGAAACCTTGGAATCCGTAGGAAACAAAGTGGCCTTATAGGGAGATTGATCCCGATAACGGTTTTTCGGCAAAGTCTTAGAAATGCTTGAAGCATCTCTTTCTATAAATAGTCTCTGAGTGGAATTGGAAAGCGTTTCAGTCCCTTGTGATAAAGGCGAATCAAGCTTTCAAGAGGCGAGATTTTGAAGTTAAGAATGTTTAAGCAAAGCCTACAATTAGACCTGGAATATGGAAGGTTCACTGCAATAAAGACCGCGGTGGACCCCTACTAGTCCCCGTGAAACCTTGATAGGCAAGGTTGTCTCAGGTCACGGGGACTAGTAGGGGTCCACCGCGGTCTTTATGCTGAAACAACCTTCCTTATGAGGTTTGGCAAAATATAGAGCCAGAGAGGCGCAACGCCTCTCGAGGTGCAAAGCACCAGGCTAGACCTATTTGCTCAAAACATTCTTAACTGTCAAAGATCGCTATTAGGAAAGGCCATGGGCCTAAAATATTCCTAACAATTAAATAGTATCATCTTCTTTTCAAAACACACAAGAGCGCCTCTACTTTTTTCCAAGAAAAATATCGGCACTTCAGCCTCTAATCTGAAGCCCTCTAAAAATATAAACAAGGTTTATAAATCGTCTTTTCTACGTAAACATTGGGCTGCATCAACAAACGGTTCGAAATAGAGTTGCCCTACCTGACGATATTTTTTCTGATCCTCCGGAGATAAACCAAAGGTCAGGTTCTCCCGCGCTGAAGAAGAGTAGTACGTCCCCAAGGCGCGATCCCAGAAGGAGAAGATAAAACCGTAATTCTTGTCCCAGTGCTCCTTAGCCACACTGTGATGAACTTGATGCTGAGCGGGGCTGATAAGAGCGAGCTTTATCACTTTTGGATAGTCGAGCCAGATATGAGAATGCCGCAAGTTATATCCAAGGAAATAGAAGGCCACCAAAAACACGTTCGCGCCCCATAAATCAAAGAGTTCATAAGCTGGAAAGAGAAGTTGAAGGCAGGCCGTGCTTGGTCCCATTGTTATCGCCAAGACGAAAGTCGTTATAGAGATCTCAAGAGGATGAGACCTGTGAGCCGTCAATGGATTCAATGCCTCCGCCCCATGGTGAACCTTATGAAAAGACCACAGAACAGGAACCCTGTGCATCGCCCAATGAACCAGGAATAGAGTGCCGTCGAAAATCACGACTAAGAAGAGGCTCAAAGTAAGGTTTAAGGGCAGGCTTGTCCCTTCAAATAGAACGGGTATCGACAGCCCCCAGCTTTGAATCGTCCAAGTCGTTACCGCTTCCTGCTGAATAAGTAAGGGCAAGAAGAACGCGGCGAATATAAATTGATTTGATAGGAAAAAGACCAGGTCGGTCCTCAGGCTTCGGCGCTTCTCTGCAGTATCAACAAAAGCTCTGAAGCTCCCCCACCCTTCCGATTTTCTAAGAAAAACCAAGAGCAATGCCATCCCCCCGGCCATGAGAAGATAGGGCCAATAGAGACGGCGACTAGGGTTCGTAAACTCATTGAGGATAGGCGCTAGAAAATCCCAATCCACGATCACTATCCTTATATAAGAAAAGACAAGGAAGCTGTGATGGCGTTGAGAAGAAAGGCAAGGGCGAAAGCCTTAGAGGCCGAGAGACGACAGATCTTCCAATAAAGAAGGGCCTCGGCGAGGAAGACAAGCGCCTCGATCAGACCGAAAGGCGCTGCTAAAAACCAGACCGAAAAGACAGCCAGAGGATGGGTGAAGAGGTTCACGAAGAAGCCATCTCTCGCCGCTGATAAACGAGGCTTGATTCCTGATAGCAGAGTAAAGAGAGGCACCTCAATGGCAATCGTAATAAGGAATGCTTTCAAATATAGAAGCCATGGATCCACTTAAAAGCCTTCCTCTCTCATCAACCTATTAAGAGGCGCTGCGACGAGACCAAAGATAGGACCCAGCAATGAGAGCAAGCAAAGGCAAGCCAACTAGCAAAGACCGACCGAGCAAGACATTCTCTTGAGGAGGCGGAGCGATATCTGCGTAAGCGGCTGTTGTTCCGAGTAAGACAAGCATTCCAGCGGCCAAGCAAACAACTTTTCCCATGATTATTCTCCTTATTTTAAAGCCTATATCTTCAAGCTTTGACGGTCTTCTTTCAATTTTGGCACGTTATCGTCATCGATTGTCCTATGACTTTAGATAATTCCGAGGCGCTAAAAATATAAACAAGGTTTATAAATCGGCCAGACAAGTCAGAGGACAATCAAGAAGAGCCTTATTCTGCGTTCTTCTTGCGACGGGAAAGTAAAAAAGACCCGGCGAAGAGTGTCAATAAAGGCAGGCCATAGAACAATTTCTGCTTTGGACTATCACTCGGCTTAATCACTTTTCCAGCCTTGTTCGATTTCGTTGTCTTCTCTTTGAGGACAAGAACCTTCTTCTCGATTTTGACAAGCTCATAAGTCGTCTTAATAGACATGACTGGGCTTGAGCGATCAATAAATGAAGAGCGACTGATCTTCTTTGAAACAATATGGTCCTTCTTCTTGAACCAGGCATTCGTAATCGTCTTCAGATCAAAAGAATCGTCAACAACATAAACCTTCGGCGAAAAGTGACTGCCAAAGTGAACAGGCTTCCCCTCTTCTATAACCGCAAATTTAATTTTCCCACCACGCATTGTTTCCCTGTAATGACCGTTTGTCGGCGAGAGTATGAACTTCTTACCTTTGAACTTCTTAAGCCCAGTAAACGTGATTGTGTGCTTCACAGACTTCACGTTCCCTGGAATCACATCCGCCGAAACAGACTGACTTCCGCAAAAGGCCATAACTAACACAGCCGCCAACATTTTCTTTGTCATCACAAGATCTTCCAATCTCTCTAAAATATAAGACTTGCCGCCTTTGACCCATATTTTCCTGAAGAGTTTCAACCTTTTCAAAACTCTTTCAATTTTCAGCCGCCTATCGACCAATGCCAGGCATAACTTTAGACATTTTCGAGCGCCTAAAAATATAAACAAGGTTTATAAACAACCCTAGAGAGATATAACCGGCACAAAGACGCTGTTTGACGCCGATCTATACTCAAACTCACCGGGGTCTTCATGCTCATCGGGTATGGCGCTAGAGACAACTAAACGGCGATGGCTGCTCGCGAATCGAAGCGCCCGCCGCACCTTCGCCTCACCTCCATCAAAATCAAAGCTCTGCTTCCTATTCGCCACAACAGGCAAGATGAGATGCGAAGCCGCCCGAGTACAGGCCACATAAAAGAGGCGCTTCTCTTCAGACCGACTCCGAGCATGACTCCGTTGCTTCAGAATCGACGAGAGGACCGTATCGACCCGCTTATAACCTTTGTCTTTTGAGAGGACCTTCATACCGAGACTATAAACGCCCTCATCTCCAGGCAGCTCCACTTCAATGAAGTCCTGATCCTGCAAACAACGCCGCCCAAGACCCGGCAAAATGACAATAGGAAACTCAAGCCCCTTCGAGCCATGAATCGTCGTCAAGGACACTGGAATATCATCCGCCGGAGCAAGGGCCGCTCCCTCCGGAGCTGTAAAGCGCTGACTGTTCATCCATGAGAGAAGATCAATCACCCCGTTTAATAAATAGGACTCTTTCTCAACCTGCTCGACCATCTCAATAAGGCGACGAATGTTACGGAGAGACGCCATCCTATCTGTCGCCGCGTAAGCTATATCAATGCCCGTATCCGCCACGATTAAGCGCAGTAAAGCCGAAGGAGTACAGTAATCTAAAGCATGCTTCCAACGACTATAAAGCCTGAAGAACGCTTGCCCTCGCTCGTCACTATTCCATTCTCCGTTCCGCAAAGCCTCTGTCCAACGACGACCCTTCCGAGCATTATGTAGAGCGACTTTAGCCTCTAACAAATCGCGATCAGTCCAAGCCATGAGAGGACCTCGGAGCAAGCCCGCCAAAGAGATATCATCCTGCTCGAAGACAAGGGCCCTTAACGCCGTCTCCATAATTTGCACAGACTCTTGAGTGAAGAATCCAGCCCTGTGACTTGAAGAATAAGGTATCGCCAAACGATCGAGCGCCTGCCCCATTCCTCGAAGAGTCCGCGTTGTTCGACATAAGATTCCAATTGTCGGCCCCTCATGATCAGGAACCGTGAAGCGCGCATCCCCCTCCAAGATCTTCTGAGTGATCTTCGCCACGCTCATAAACTCGTCGAGAGTCTCGTCTTTGAAATAAGAATTGTCCGACTCCCGAGCTTTATCAATCCACATCACATGAACCGAACCCTCAGGAAGAGAACTCGCCGCTTTCATAGGTTGGGGAAGAACAGCGGTGTCGACAAACTTAGAACCATCGCCGCCAAAGTCGACATTAAACTCGCTCTTAAAAACATTCTCAAAGAAGGTGTTCACCCAATCAATCACAGCCTGACCAGAGCGATAGTTATCCGACAAGACCAACTTCTGACCATCTAACTCCGCCTCTAAAACATTTCTCGCCTTCTCAAAAACGCGGTTATCACTGTTTCTCCAGCTATAAATGGATTGCTTCGCATCCCCCACAATAAAGAGAGTCGAATCCTTCGAGTCCTTCTGAATCAAAGCTTGGACAATATCCCATTGCCGCTGGTCTGTATCTTGGAACTCATCAACAAGGACATGCTTAAAGCGCTCATGCAATTTCTTAATAAGAATCTCCCGACGCTCCTCCAGATCCTCAGAAACCGTCTCACCGACAAGCATCTGATAAGCGCGCTCTACGAGATCTTCAAAGTCTAGAACCCCAAACTCTCTCTTCTTCTCTTGATAGATGTTTTGAGCTCTTTGAACCACGCTTAAGAAACGTAAAGCCAATCGAACAGAGGCATGTTCCTTCTCAAAGCTATGAGTTGGCTCCGGCAATTTCGCCGACTCTAACTCGTCCCGAAGCTCCTTCCACCAATTCTGAGGAAGCTTCTTACTCTTCCTGAATGCCGCCACAGACGATCGTGTTTTGAGTCGCTCAAGGCACGACAAAAAGCCTTCACAGGCCTCAACGTATTGCTCTCTCTTCAGATCAGTCAGTGCATCCTCAACCTCAATAAGCAGCCTTTCGAACTCTTCTTCCCGATTGTCTCTAGCTGCTAAATAACTCTGACCGTCCTCCGTATCTGCCCAATCTCCGGCCGCTAAAACCCACTCTTGAACAAAGCGTTTAAGAGGTAGAAGCTGCTTTTCTAAAAGCGCATCTTGAAGCCTCGGAAAAAGCTCTGCCCAATCCGCAGTCGACCGCGTCATGCCCTCGACAAGCTGGCGTGTTCCTGCCTGGTGAGTCAACCTTAAGCGGATCTCCCGGCGCAGAGTCCTAACCGCGATTCCATCGTTAAGCAAACTCTCAATATCTTCAGAGACCGGCGACTTATGAGAGAACAACAAGCGCGTCACTTCTCGTTCAATATCTTCAAGCTCTGGTCCTGTAATCACTCTCAAGGCCGAAGGCACGGATGAAAGCAGGGGATCCATGGCAATGAGCTGATGGCAGAAGGAGTGAATTGTTGAAATGGAAGCGGAGGCCATCTCACTGCGAGCTTTGACAAAGAGAGCCTTCTCTTCAGCCGTTAAATCGCGGCCATCCACCGATCCTTCATCAAGCGCTTCACCCAAAGCTTGTTCAATTCGCTCACGAATCTCCCCAGCGGCTTTCTCGGTAAAGGTAATCGCGAGTATTGAACGGACAGACACACCGCTTCGAATTAACCGAGCGACCCGAGTTTTAAGAATGAAGGTTTTCCCCGACCCTGCCCCCGCAGACACTGAAGCCGACCGAGAAGAATCCGCCGCCAACTCTTGTTCCTTTGAAAGCTTGACCGCCTTGGATCCCATTTTCCGACTCTTACGCTTCGAGTCGCGCTTCAATATCTGAGTCTTCTCCCGAGTATCTGGAGGCAGCTCTTCAAGGGTCCGAATACCTTCTCCCGCGTTCTTCCTTTTCTCCTCTAAAATAGACTCTTCATGAAAGCAGATGTCTTTGTAATCGCAATAACCACAGGCTGCGGGGGACTGTTCCTGCCAGAGTTCGCCTTTTCTGACTTGATCGTCAAGCTTGCTAATCTTCGCCTTAACCGCCTCTAAATTCTGCTCAACAATCTCGCCCTGATCTTCCCCACAAACCCAGGTTCTCCCTTTCTTTGTCGCTGTTATATGTTCGCGGTAAACACCATAAAGAGGGTGGTCCAAAGCCTCCGACTTTTCTCCTCCCCGTTTATTCGGTTCATTAAGAACAAGAACACCCCCGCGAACCCCCATAGTCCCCATCTTTGAGAAGAGATGGCGGGTCACCAAAGCATAGATACCAATCTGCAGAGCCTTACCTTTCTCGACATCACGAATGGTCTTTCCGCGCCCTGTTTTATAGTCCAAAATTAGATAATGAACTTGATCGTTTTCATCGTAGGTCAGGTCTAAACGATCGATAATTCCTCGGGCCGAGACCTTTTCAGTAATAGGAACAGGAGCCTCTTTCTCCATTCCAAACTTCATTTCAGTCTTAAACGGTGGACCGGCGAGAAAAGGTAAATCTCTGTGATAAGCAAGCGCCGCCTTTAACATCCCCCGAGGTCCGCTATCTCCTTCTTTATCAAGCCCCAAAAGGATACTGTGCCGATCAAAACGTCTTAATGGACCGCGATTCCAATCGATCCCTGATTTCTCAAGAACCCTCAGAGCAATCCGATTCATAACCTCGCAAGCCTGGTCAAAGTTGTCCCCGTCAATCGGCTCTCCCTGCCAAGCATCTTCAAGCTCCCAAAAGTCTTCCAAACAAGCATGAACCGCCGTTCCAACCTCGTGCCTCGGAAGCTCTTCTTTCACCTCTGGGAACTCTTGGAGGTAAATCATATTGGCGAAGAAGTGGCGATGAGGACAATCGGCGAGTATCTCCAACATAGTCGGGGAATACTCATTGGCCTCTTCAGGCTTTGCCTTCTCAATGATGTCGTAAATCGACCCCAGATAGCCGTCAAAAGGTGTCATTATTGGATTTGATCGAGCCTCAATAACCTTTATGGAGTCTTCAACATGACCTTTTAAGGGGGAAGGGATAAAGCGCGGATCATCGATAAGTTTATCTCTATTTGATTGAAACTTAAGCTCTTCTGGATCCCTTAAAACCAAGTATCCTTTATCAATCCAGCGCTTTAAATCAGCAAGAATAGTTGTAGGGAGAGCCTCAGTATTCTCCTTCACACGAGGACTGCTTAAGACCAAGCAATCTTCTTCTTGGAGGAATCGCCCTAAAGTCCAGCGTATGGAGGCGTTTGGATCGTATTCTGGAGAGCGAGGATGGTCATCGAGGAGCTTTCTCTGAGGATAATCGAGATCCCCCATGTTGTGAACAATACTCGTCGTCAGACCTAAGCAAAATAGGACCTTGCGATCGAGACCAAAAGATCGTGCTTCCCGCAAAGTCGTTATATAAACAGCGTTATTAGGAAGATCTTGATTGGGTCGAGGACCCCGGCCCATAGACTCGAAAATAAGGTCTTTTAGACCGCTTAAACCAATCTTGACGGAGTCATCGGTCCAGGCGTTTTGCGCTCCTAAGTTTTCCTCTTCAACCAAGTCATCCAAAAGGTTAAACAGCTCTTCGAAGGCTTCTTTGTTCTCCCCAAAGAGAGTTTCAAAGACGTCCTTGTTATCTTCGGCGAGGGTCTCTTTTTCCTTCTCAAGAATGTCCTTTGGAAACAGCTCCTTCAAAAACTGAACTCCCTCCCCAATAGTCAGGCTTTCATACCTTAAGGCCTCAAAGTCTCTCCACGATTTTTCAAGAGCGACGAGGTCGAGAAGAACATTACTGACCCAATAGAGACTCTCGAACTTACTGCCCATCCAGTATCTAGAGCTTATAAATAAAGGGTTTAACCAGTCTTCCTCGAAGTCGATCCCACCCCTTGCCTGAGCTTTCCGCATGGCCGAATGAAGCCTCGGCGCATCAAGCTCGTGGTTCACCTTTTCTCCAAAGCTTATAAAGTCGCCTTTGGCTTCCAGATCGCTAAAGAGCTTGTCATAGTTTTTATATCGGGCCCGGAAATGCGCCAGGTCCTTCTCAACGATCTTCGCACCCTTAGTTCCTTTAGATAGGGACGAGTGACAAGCCAGCATGGCTTCGCTATAGCCCGTTTCAAGCCAAGAAAATAGACTTCCCAGGCGAGCAATTGATGGATATGAATTCAGCGGCGCTTTCTGGGACAGGAAATAGGGGAGCTCTGCATCCTGGAACAACTCGGCGATTAAGCCGCTGTAAAGGCTTATATCGGGAACAGCGACATGAACATCCTCATATTCCCAAAGGCCCTTGTTCTTCTTATCCTGAATTCGAGATATGAGAGTGCTTAGTTCCTCTCGATAGTCGTGACAAGACCATATTTCTAAATGGTCAGCAGTGATCGTCTGCTTACCTAAACCCTCATTGAATAGAGCTTTAACAATATTGCTTTGTTTTTTTTGCGCTAAGGTTACTAATTCAATCTCTGATTTATGACTCTCAAGTAAGCGACCCGATCCTCTTACGTAATCTAGAAAAGGCATAGAGCCCTTATCTTTATGGGCTAGGGACAGCAAATCAGTCGGCGCAACAACAAAGAAATTCTTTATCTGTTCTGCGAGAGATCCCAAAAAGCGTTCTTCAATGGGCTTAATATTCTCAAGTTGATCAACAATGAAGAAGTCTGGAAGCTCCTTTTTAAGTTCACTTGGAAAGGATTCAGAGAGGATATCAAGCCAAACAAAGGGGTCGACAAAAGACTGTTTTAATTGGTCGTTTTTATAGTGTTCTAAAAGAAGTTTAAGTTCCTCTCTTCCAAGCTCCCCATCAAAGCTCTCTTCTCCTTTCAAAGTAAAAGAACAAGCCTCTTTGAGAGATTTGTATATTTCCCGGTAGAAGCTCCCTGCTTGTCGTTCTTTCATTTGGCTTCGGTATTTATTGAGTTCCCGAAATTGATCTTCATGGGATTCATAAATGCTCTTTAACAAAGCCAGGGCGCTCTTCTCAGAAAGCACCGTCAACGCTGGTTTATTAAGACTTGCGAGTTTTCCGACCAGGTCTTCATAGAGTAGAACCTTGAACTGGCAAAGGAGGGTTTTCTGGCTTTGAATTGCGTTTAAAATTTCACTTTTACGAATAGGATCTCTAACCAGAACCCAGAGCTTCGACTCCTTTTCCAAGTTTAGAGTGAGTTCAGCTCGCCCCGCCCATAAATCTAAAACTGTTGATCCCATTGACAAAACCTTTTGCTAAACCCAAATGACAAGACGACCTTGGTCCTCATTCATAGCTTTTTTAGCGCGATGAACAAAGACGAAGGTCGCCTTGTTTTACAAGAAATTGGAACTCTTCGAGGTCTTATATTTTTTGAGGTTTAGGAAGTCGCAACAAGGTCTTTCGGAGCTTCGATGGTCGACTCTATGGCGTTCCAAGCTTTCACTCTCGGGTCCATAACTTTCTTCCAAACAGGGGGGAAAAGAGCCAAGAGAAGCATTGTCGCATAGCCGGCCGGAAGCTGAGGGCTGCCTTCCATGTGGCGTAAGTTGTAGTAAGGGCGACTGGCCAGATAGTGGTGATCGGCGTGGCGGGGAAGATTAAAAAGATAAAAGCTCGTTAAACGGTGAGTTGAGTTCCAAGAGTGCTTTGGAAGAACCCGCTCATAACGCCCTGATTCAAGCTTCTTTCTTTGGAGACCATAATGCTCGACATAATTAATCACTTCTAGGAGAAGCACCGCCACAGTGCTTTGAATCGCGAAGTAAGCAAGCACAAGAGGCGTCGTTAAAAGCGCCAATAGGCCATAGATCGTTCCCACGGTGACTAGATAGCGAAAGCGTCTATTTCTAAGGCTTAAAGCATGAATGTTCGATCGTTCGCAACGCGCTCTCTCGAGAACCCAAGCGCTCTTCAGAGTTCCCAGGAGAGTTCTTGGCAAAAATTGATAGACACTCTCTCCAAACCTTGAAGTTGCTGGGTCTTCTGGGGTCGCGACATTTCTGTGGTGACCGTAAACATGCTCGACGCAAAAGTGAGAATAAGAAACGAGGGTCATTAGAATCTCAGCGAGCGCTCTTTCAAATGACCCCTGGCGATGCATAAGCTCGTGGGCAATGGTAATTCCTATGCCTCCGGTCACAATCCCCGTTGATAAAGCAACTCCAAAGAACTCGACGGTTGTGAGAGCTTCAAAGCCCACTTTATAGCCGCCGAAAATCATAATCGCTAATTGAACCGGAACCCAAAACCAGAGCCAGAAATCAAAGGCCAGGTTCTTCTTGTTCTTTTCCTCAGCTTCTCCACTTGGGTTTGCTTCTTTCGACCCAGAGAGCTCGTCCATGATTGGCGTCATGACAAACAAGAAGAAAACTCCCGAGAAGGTCCATATGTCTCCCGCTATAAAACCGAGAACCGTGCAAAGGGGATAAAAGTATGCCAGGGCATAGGGGATCGCTTTCATACTCAAACTTCCTTCTCAAAGAAAACAAAACGGGTCAAAGTCCAACTGTGATCACCAGAGCCCCATAGAGCCTCCTGGAGGCCTCCTGAAGCGTTTTTTAGAAGAATATTCGACACAGAGCTCATAATCGCCGCTCGAATCGGTAGAGAGCCTCGTACAAGCTCTCGACCTTCTCCCTCGATAAATGTCTCCACAAAGTCGAGGAGAGGAGCGACTTTGGAGAGGAGAATGGCGCGTCCAGGACCGTCTCCTGAGAGGAACTCCCGAATAACAAGGCGGGCTAGGAAAGGGCGCTTTTCGAGGAAAGCGCTGAAGCGCTCGGTGACTGCTTGAAGGCGATCACGAAAGGTCCCGGAGCTGCTCATACCGAAGCCGAGAGTCTGACCGAGTTGTTCAAAGGCTCGCTCGACGGTTGCCTTGTAAAGCTCGGTTTTAGAGGGGAAGTGATAGAGAAGAGAGGGACGCCTGATTCCGACTCTCTTGGCAATGTCGGCGAGCTTGGCGCCGTCAAAGCCTCCCAATGCAAACTCGATCTCAGCCGCCTCTAAGAGACGGTCCTTCGTACTTGAGACCTTGCGCTTCTCCAATAAATTCATAGCTCTCTACTCCTTTGTCTACTCATGAGTAGTTTATCTACTAACGAGTAGGTAGCGCAAGGGAGAAGTTTTCAGAAAAACTGTTTGTCTCAAGCGACAGGTCAAAGAGTTTCGTGTTGGTTCAAGCCCACAGAACGCGTCTTGTAAAATCCAATTTCATTGAAAACAAAGGACTTATGAAAAAATATAGGCTTTGGCACGGCGTGTGTTTATGCATTTCGGCAACAAAACAACCGGACCAGAAAAGTTAAAACACCCAGCAGGAGGCTTTCCCATGAAGAAATTATTAGTGCTTGCGACTATGGCCACAGCTGCTTTCTTTGCTTCTCCAGAAGAAGCGGATGCATGCAACGCCGGTCACTACGAATACCGGACCCAAGCAGTCAAACAATGGGTTGCTCCTCAGTCCGTCCGATATCAGGCCCGTGAATGGGTCCCTGGCCGCTCCTACTACGAAAATCAGACACAAGTGATCCAAGCCGGCTGTTGGGTCCGCGACTCTTATGGCCGAGCTGTTTGGCGTCCTCCAGTGACCCGCTGCGTTCGCATTCTTCGCCAGGAGCCTGGTTGTTATAGAACCGTTTGGAAAACTCGAACCATCCCCGGTTACTACAAGACGGCTCACCAAAGAGTCCGAGTTTTTATCTCAGACTGCCGTTGTCATATCCGAGGGCGAACGACTGTTCGAGTTGACGGACGACGCATTGCTGCCCAGGGCAACCGAAATGGCGCGACGCTTTCACGGCAAGTGAAAAGAACAGGACGCCAGATCAACCGTCAAACTCGCCGAGGTGCTTCAAGCTTGTCTGGCCAGACAAGGCGAACAGGACGCCAGATCAACCGTGAAGCTCGTCGAAGCGGAGGTCGCGTCTCAAAAGAAGCAAGTCGCCTCGGCGGCAGGATTGGCAAGCAGTTCAAGCGAATCTTCAAGTAAAACTCAAACTCTTCTCTCCCTAAACTCTCTGTTTCCTCTCTCGAATCGAGCCCGTCTGCAGACTCCCCGCTGCAAACGGGCTCGGCCCTTATTTGCACAGGGTGTGCAGGTTTTCGTCCCTTCGAATACAGACTGTCCCTTTCCATGTTTTTCCAAGGTCAAAACGATAAAAACAGGGTGTGCAGATTTTCGTCCCTTCGACACTCCAAGTGTCCCATTCATCGATTTCCCCTGACAAAACTCCCTAACGCAGTGCGCGATTTGCGTCAGAGATTTTCATCACCACAAAATCTGTAAAAACTCATCACTTTCCCGACGAACTCGCGAGATGAGTTTTAGTTTTATTTGGGAATTATTTCTTTCAGAATGACCGAGGCGATACCTGAAAGTATCGGTGAAGGTCATCTAGGAATTCCTAGAAGGAATACCTAGAAGGAGGATGGCAAACCCGCATGGTACAAGGGCTAGAAGGGCGATTTTGAACAGGGTCTGCAGGTTTCTGTCCCTTTTTCGAACAGGGTCTGCAGGTTTCCGTCTCTTTTTCGAACAGGGTCTGCAGGTTTCCGTCCCTTTTTCTGAACAGGGTCTGCAGGTTTCTGTCCCTTTCTAACAAAGCGATAATTAACAGGGTCTGCAGGTTTTTGTCCCTTTTTCTCTAGGGCAATGTCCCATAAAAATTCATGCACGAATGTGTGTTTTATTTGTTTTGATTAGGCGGAGTTTTTGAGAGCTTTGGACAGGTTTGAGGTGATTTTCTTGTCACTCTGACTCTCTGCTCGAATGATGGTCTTTCGGGAGACACCGATGTGCTTCGCGAGATTTGCCTGAGTCCATCCTTTTTCTTCACGCCAAGATCGAAGCTCTTTCCCCGTCTTAGGAATATCGATAGGAATGGCCTCCGTTGGACGCAACTTCCGTATGGTTCTATCAAGAAGCCATTCTGCGGGATAAAAGCGGCAAACGCCTTCTTGGCTCCGGGCTTGACCGTGCCACTCCCAACGTCCGAGAAGCCCTATATTCTTGAGTTCGTCAAGCTCTCGCTCAAGTTGAATCCAGGTTCTCTTCTTATTGGTATTCCCGACTTCCATATCGGCAAGCTCGAGGAGATTCTTTCCCTTTAAAGCGAGGTAATATTTCTTCTGTTGGTCTCCCTGAAAGAGATCCCAATGCCAGCGAATCGCCATAAGAAGCGCTAAAGGGATCGCGTTGGGGTGCCGAATATGATCGATCTGGGCCAGCTCTTCGGGGACCGGAAACCACTGATTTCCGGGCTTTCCGGTTTCCATGTTTCGGACTCCGCTGTAAAGCAGAGGATTGATTCGCAGCTCAAGACCATCAAGCTGCCAACGGCTCTTCTCTAGCCGCTTATACCGAGTTCCAACATGAACCAGAGGGCTCTCTGCACGAATGGTCCCTGTGGGGTTGTAGACGATCAATTCAAGCTTCGTGAAGAGTTCGATGACCTTGGCGATTTCATCAAGCCGTTGCTGGTTGTAGCGAACTCGCTCACTATATCCGAGGGCATTTAGATGATCTTCCATCGTCCAGCGCACCCAGCCTTGCCTGGCGCCTTGTTTAGACATAAGAAGAAGCAGCGCAGCCCAATGCTTAAAACCTTCCGGGCTGATTGTATCTCGCAGGGCCTTGATGATCTCTTCTTGAAGGCTTCCGTCTTCAGCGTCAACGGTCAACTGAACGCACTTATTCTTTGTCCTATCAAAAAGCTCGACCCTCTCTTCGCTCGCTGTATATCGAGCCTTGATAGATCCAGTGCGTCTGTGCTTACCGCTCGCTGTTCGCCAACCGGTAAATAGATCGTGATGAGGTCGCCCGGCGTCAACCGCAATCGCGCTTCTCTTAAGCCCTTCTTTCACTTCCTCCTCGGCCAAGAAGAGTAAAGCCAGTCCGGGAGGATTTAATCTATCAAGGACTTGCTTGTCAGAGGTCATTTCAAGAAAGTCAAAAGACTGGCGATTCTCAACGCGTTTTAAGAAGTCATTTCCCAGACCTTTTTTAATTTTATTAAGCCCTGGCTTGGCCCAATGAGCCACGTCCAAGAACGCTGCTCTAGGGTTCCACTGGGAGTGAGGAGACTCGGACCAGTGGGGGAATTCTTTGGGGGGAGGAGTCTCGAGTATGGAGAGGAGGGCTCGGATGGCCTTTCCTGGAGAATGTTTATCTGACCAAGGCCACTCGCGACTAACGAATGGTCTGCAGAGGGCTTGTTTCCTTGTCTTAGGATCCATGCAAGCGGCTGCGGTATAGCTTATTTCTTCACAAACACTGTCGATGAGTAATTTTTGGCCGTCTTTTACAGTTTTAATAGCCTCATCAATAGTCAATGGGAGCATTAAATCTCTAGGCCACTCTGACTCTTTGACAAGTAAAATAGCCTGTTTAGCCCCTGTTTTACGCTCAGAATCTTTATAGTTTATTTTAATTCCTGGAATAGGCTTTTTGTCTCTATGAAATTGAACGTCTTCGACAATTGAAATGTCCATTAATTGAGAGAGGGTCTCTTCGAAATACTGAATGAGTTCGGAAAGCCTTAATTTTACTTGCTGACGAATGTCTGGGTATATAAATGAGTTGTCTTTCCTCTCAATATTATTCTTCAAATGGACAGCTCCTCGTCACGCTTCTCTTTTATATTGAAGTCCTGTGTACTTTCCTCTTCAAAGCGGTCAAAGTTAAAGCGGAGACGGCACCAGGAGGGAGGACCCGATCGGTTTTTTGCAATGGCAAGATGATTAACCGTTCCTCCTTGAGGTGGTGTTTTATCTTTCCATGGCTCGCGAGATAGGACAAAGACTCCATCCGCGCCGTATTCAATTTCTCCCGACTCTTTGCCTAAGCCTACTAAACGCGCTGGGTTTCCTTCGCCTAGGGCTTGTCCCTTCTTACTTTCAGAGCCTCCTAAGACTGAGTAGTTTTCTCGGGCGGTGCTTGAGAGTAAAAGGACAATGGCATCAAGCTCTCGGGCTATAGCTCGCGCCGCGTAGGCCGTTTTCTGAACTCTGGTGCGGAGGTCTTCACGGACATTCGGGGGCGCCGCGACGATTTGAAGGTAATCAATGATAATCATGAAAGGTCGACTTCCTCGAATGACTTGACCTTCTGAATCCTTCTTGAGGGGGTATTTCTCCCGCATGAGCTTGGCTTTACGCTCGAGTCTATTGTAGTTCCAACCATAAGGCGGGGCAAATTCTGTGTGAATAGGCAACTTTTCGAGCTCGGGACCAAATCTTGAAACGACTTTCTCTATGTTTGATCGGTCATAACCATGGGCTAGATAAGACCATCTTTGCTCGGATAGCAAGCCGAGCAATCGAGCGACAATACTGAGTTCGTCAAGCTCTAGCCCTATGTAGAGAATGGGGGTGTCGTTTTGAGCTGCAAAAAGCGCTGTTTGTAGAGCCCACTGACTTTTACCAGTCCCTGTGTTTCCTACAAGGACATACATACCTGGCCAAAGTCCTCCACTTAGGGATTCGTTAATGTTGTCCCAAGGAAGTGAAATGGGGGTCTCTTCAAAGGCTGCTCTTCGGAACATCCTTTGGATCGACTGTGGGAGGTGATGACCGACGGTCTCTGGAAGCGTGGATTGCTCGCGATCCTCTCGAACATTGGGGTCGTCCATAGGAACGGAGTCAGCCTCTGGATCAATGGGGAGCTGTCCACTTCTTAAGAGATCATTGTCATCAGGGGTGTTACCCATTTTTTAAGTCCTGTTTTTGGTCCTTAGAACAATGCAACGCTTTGATAGGGTTGCTCGAACCTTCTCGGCATAACGATCGCCGGCTTTGTCATGATCGGTTCGAATAATGATCCTCGATCCTTCCGGTATCCGAGCTGCTATCTCGTCTGTCCAAGCGCCTGACCATATTCCAAAAACGGCCAGAGGGTGCTCATCGGCATCGCTTACTCGACCAGCCCAAGAGAGAAAGTCCGGCTCTCCTTCAACGACTACAATTTTTATCGGGAGATTCCCTGTCCACCATTCTGGTTTTTTACCAGTTTCTAAAAGCAATTGACCAATATCATTTGCTTGGACAAAGTTTCGCGCCGTCGGAAAAGCCCCAGCTCCGTCTGGAGCGATGCTCTTTGGACCAGAGCTCTCTGATATTTTGCGCGCTCGAAGACTGGCCATCTCACCGTGGCTGTTAAACGCTGGAAAGACTAAGTGATAGCTTTGTTTATTCCAAGGCTGACCCGCAAAGCGAGCCCACTTTGGACAAGAGACTTGGTGAGGCAAAACTCGGGCGAGGTCATGATCGGCGATATTTGTAATGTATTGATCGGTAAAGCCACGTTGATTGAGCCACTTTAGAGCTTGCTCAGAGGCTTTTGAAGGCCGACTTAGTGGTTCTAGTGTATGAAGCCAGAACTCTTGAACCTCGCCTTTGAAATGGCTAAGGGCCTTTGAATAGTCTTTGGGGGTGGTCTTAGGAGGGCGCTTTCTTTTAAGAACCCTGGGGGTCGCTTGTGTGTTTTCACCGGGAAGGCCTCGACACCATTGTTGAGCGGCGAACCAACGACGAACTTGATTCCATTGTTCTTTTTGAGCTTTGGAGCTTCCAAGAAGGCAGAGACAGACAAGGTTAATGACGTTTCCTGAGAGGTCACATGGGAAGCAATGCCAACCCTGTCGATCGGTTGTCATGCCAATTGGGTGACGAGTTCGTCCCTTCTCACGAGTTTCGGCTCCACAGCTTGGACATGGCCCGAAGCTTTGTCGACCTTGCTTAAGACCCAAAGCTTCAACAACCTCTGGAAGGGATGCTTTGCTTGCATCATCAAACCAGTTGTAGTTGGGGTCATGGTTCATAATTGTGTGAGGAGAGTGGTCCTAGGTGATTTGGGCTATCTGAAAAAAGCAAAAAAGACGGCTTTGGGCCGCCTTCCTTGCTTTTTTACTCAGAAATGGATTTCAGAGAATGCACTCACCATCGCCGAGCTCAATTGGATCTTCTTCGTCGAATGTTGGAGGATCGACGGGATCATCGAGAGTCAGTGGGGGTGGGTTGACTGTGGTCATTCCACCACAAGCGTTCGTTGCTGTTGTTCCGCCTAAGGCGAAGGCTGCGGCGACGACTAAAGAGCCTAGAATAGCTTTCATGACTGTCTCCCTTAAATGAGTTGAATCTTAGTTAAATGAATCCTGACACTACTCAAACAATAACAAGACTTGTACCAAAAGTAAAAAAATAAAATCCGAAACAGCGGAGCGCTTTAAGCGAGCTTTTTTGACTCACCCTTGTCGTTTTATGAAGACATGGCATTCATTTGGGTACAAAAAAAGATCGCACCTGTATATGTCAGGTGCGATCTGTTCGGAAAGTGCATTTAAGCTTCCGAAAAGGCGTTCTTATTATTCTAACAACATGCGGTCAATTATTCCTAGGAGAAGAATTAATTATCGCTGAAGTCTTGGTTGTTAGCGAGATAGATCGTTCTAGAAATATTGATTGAGCGAAATTTGACTCCATTGGGGACGCCTGTAGAATCAAATTGCTGCTTTTTCTGCCGAACAACTTTCTCGATATTGACTGTCAATGAGGGCTTTGAGTTTCTTGAAAAGTTCAGCTGGGTAATGTTTTCGATAAGAACGGCTCTTCTTGCGCCACCAATCTCCAAAACAACAGATCCTTCATCAATATAGCCATCGCCATCGTCGTCAATACCGTTTCCAAGAATGTCAGCGAGAGCATTGCTTCCAATAGCAACGTTCCTTGGAGCTTCTTGCGCTAGACGAATGACAGTCTCCTCTGAGAAAATAAAGACAGGCTTTAAGCCAGGGCCAGCAGGAGGAATGAAATCGACTTGCTTCTTGAAGACAACCCGTTGAGTTGGAACCGTGTTGAGTTGAGGTTCGACAATAGTATCGACGACTGCGGTCTCAAGTTGTTTGATCAAGCCTGTGAGCGCTTGATCGGCATCAACATCTTTAGCGATAAGATCAATGCTGTTTCTGGAAGCATCCGCCGCGACCGATACAAGGCTGAACATTGCTCCAACCAAAATCCCCATAATTGCAACGGATATACTGACTTCAAGTAGGGAAAACTGTTTTGATATAAGTCTTTTATTAAACATGATGAAACTCCTTAAAAGCTTGCGGGCGGAGTTACTATAAGAGTAAATTTTTGGGTGATATCTCCTACAAATTTGTTTCTATATCGAACCTCGACATAGACATTGAAAACTTCTGAGCCATTCGGACTACTTGCAAATTTTGGTGGGACTGTCACATAGATAAAACCAATTGAGGGCAAGTCATTGCCGCTGGAATCCTGTTGGTGAATGAGCCCTGGAACAGGAAAATCTCCACTCAAAACTCCAACGTTCGATAAATCAAAGTTTTGCAAGAAGGTTGTCTTATCCATTAACTGGATATTTTCAAACTCTGCTTGAACGGCTCGAACGGCTAAATTTCGATCGCGGCTTACTGAGTCAAGTTTGATTGAACTAATGACGGTGGAGATTGTTCCCATTCCTACAAGGCTGAGGATCGAGGAAGCAATGGCTACACCAATAAGGTTGAAGCCGAAGAGTGATCGAAGCTTAAAATTTCTTCTCATTTATATACTCCAATCAGAGTTCATGGATTGTTGGTGTTATCAGGATCTTTAACTACAGTCATGTTACCGCCAGAATCGAGGACAATAGGAGTATCGATGTCGGTAAGATCCTCTGAGTTGATCCAGTCAATGTTTCCCGGACCATCCACAACAACGCTTGAGGTTCCATAAATACCAAGCCTAAAAGGCTTGCCTTCTTCAGGTGTGACAAGGGTGCGGATGCGTCGGACGTTTTTGCGCCACTTGCCGCGAATCCTTAGCTCCCAAGAGTCTTGAATACGCTTCGCTTGAACGAAGAAGTAACCGTTAGGCTTTTCTTCAAGCTGGGTTTGAGTTGGCATGATTCCCGTAAAAGGCACCTCTCGGAAATCTTGAATCGTGTCTTCAATGGCTCCGAGACCAAGTCTGGTGTGACCACTTATGGGAGGAAGCCCAGCAACAAAAGGATCTGATCGAGACTTTCCAACTCCTTCAATATTTCCAGCAGTATCAACGCTGAGAATAGAGGAGATTGGGTCTAGGAAGGCTTCGTTGATCATATCTACAGATATCTGCATGCCGATGAGGGCCGACTGATGAGCTAGAAACTGGTTGGTGTTGTGGGTTACAACCCTTCTGTTTGTATCTACTGAGGTGATGAGTGTGAGGGACAGGGTAATGAAAACGCTTGAAATAATGAGGCACATAAAGAGTGAGTTACCGCGCTCATTGTGTTGTTTTTTGTTTTGCTTTGAATTGTTCTTGAATAGATTTCGCATATAGACCTCTCGTGTAAATAGAGGAAAAGCCATGCATCTATGGTTTATAAGGACCAAGATGCATGGCTGTAAGTCATTGTTAAATGATTAGTTGCCGAGTCTGTCGTCGAGGAGAGCCTTAACAACAAGTCGTTCTTTACTTCCTTCAATACCTTGAAGAGCAGCCGCTTTATCGTAAGTAAAGCTGATTTTAGCGCCATTCTCTGTGGTAATCCGGACGTCTTTCGCAGCGATAGCACCAATGAAATCTTTAGAGATCGTGATGTTCACGCCAGCTCCGCCGTTGGCTGCGTCCTGTATGGACACAATGCGGAAGTTCTTGGCAACAGTGTTCTCGAACATTCCAGTGATGTTTACGTCACCACCGACAAAGATCTCAGCTTTTGAAGCGCGTCCTGGGCTGATATCTTCCATGATTAAGCGAGATCCGAGAGGGACTTCCATTTTTCCGAGAACGTTAAGAGTCACATTGCCTTTGATGATCACTGTTGAACCAGCTGAAAGGACAAAGTTGTCGTAAGTTTCGGAGGTGAGGATTGTCGTCGTTCCAGGTCCAAAGGTTCTTGGACTAGGAGTTTTACTTGTGTCGAGCTTTGGCTCAGGAACGAAGCGAAGGCTTTCAGCGCGAAGCTTTGCACCAGAGTGATCGGTAATGTCATACTTCGACTCACCGTCAGGACCAACTTGGATATCACCTGTGACATAAAGCTCGTTTTGATCAGGCTCCACAGAGATGACTCGAGTGCTGACTTCGAGGTAGTCGATAGTGACATAAGGCTCTTTAGGAGCTTCAAAGTTCGCTTGAAGGAAGAAGTTTCCACTCGCGTCACAGAAGTCATCCATGCTCAATGTTACGAATCCGGCTTGGACCATTCCGTCTTCACCCTTAGCATTCGACTGGCGAGTGATTGGGTAAGTGTAGGAGTCGCCATTAGCATTCGTGATCACAAGCTTGAATGGAGGAACGTCCCAGTCAGCAGCGAGAATATTCACGAAGATTGAACCGAACTTGTTGCTGTTATTACGACGCAACTTAGCGAGAGTCGCTGGGCTGATTTTACAATCGACCACAAGGCCAGGCATGTTGGGAAGGTTGCGTGACGATCCGCCATCAGGGAAACCAGCAGCTGCAATCTCTTCATAAGTTCTACCAGCGATTGTGTGCATACGACCGTCGTGGTCTTTACCAGGATGGTTGTAGTAGAAGCCCTTTGTCTTTGATTTATTGAGTGAAGAGGTCCAGCTAGTAGAGAGGGCGACGTCGGTATACTTTGATCCCGTTGTTCCAACGTGAACAACACAACCGTTTGAGTAGTTGGCAGTGTCAGTCAACTCGGCGTTGTCGCGGTTACAGAAGTCGTCCTTAGCGCCTGTTGCACAAGATGATTTAATACCTTCGCCACCATTTAGGTTTGGCATGAACTCACCAGGGCCGAGCAATCCGTTTCCGTCAGTGTCGCAAGCGCCACCGAAAGAAGCGTAGTAGTTACCAATGTTTCTGAAACCGAAGGCGTCTTCGTCACCGAGGCGAACGAAGAAGTCAGGGATTCTTACATTGACAATGTCTTTGCCGAAGCCTTGGTTCTTCACTTCTTCAATACGCTTTTGAGCCGCTGAAAGGCTCTTACCTTCGTATGAGCTACAGAGGTTCGCGAGGGTGTCTTTGTTGGCTTCTTCATTGGTAGAAGGAATACAACGTGTGTCATAAACTCTCTCTGAAGACTCTTGAACTTCAACGTAGCGAGTGCTTGCTGTCTCAGCTTGAGGAACCAAACGATTGAAGTTTGCATAACTGCGGCAACGTTGCTTCCAGTCGTATTGAATACGCTCGCAAGCATTGTCACGGAATGAGTCTGTCTCGCTGTTACGCTTGAGAGAAGAGTTTGACTTCAAAGGATCGCCGTCACCACAGCTCTTTGTTTCAGCGTCTTTTTGATACTTAGCGACAGAAACGTCGCCTTCGCCAGCTTCTGACTTGGTGTAAAGACCACTGTAAACAGACACACAAAGTTGTCCGTCTTTACGGAAGGACATTGAAGAGAAGGAGGTGTTTGACCAGCCGTTGCACTTGCCTTCGCTGCGGTCTTTCTGAAGGAGTCTGAACTCTTGCTCGACATAACCAGTGAGAACGTCTAAAGCTTTGCTGACTTCGTCAAAGTCGACGTCGTCTAAAGTGTCAAGGCCAGAGTCTCTCTTACGTTTTTCTTCAAAAACAGCTTCGCACTCAGCGATCACTTCGCGAGACTTGGCTTGCTTCTCAATGAGAGTCTTTTGACGATTTTCAGCCGTCTTACGAGCTGATTCAACCTTCTCAAATTTGTTACTACAAGAGACACGGAGGTCATCGTACTTCTTACGCTCGTTGTCATATTTCGATTTATCGCTGTTGTACTTATCGCCACAAGACTTTCTCTTGCTCTGAGAAGACTTGTTGTCTCTAACGCATGAGTCTAGTTTTCTCTTAGAGTCGTCTTTATCGCGAAGACAAGCTCTTTGCTTAGTGTCAGCTTCATCGCGGTCTTTCTTGCAAGACTCATATTCTCTTGTCTTCTTATTAACGTCTTCTTCGGCGTCTTCGAGAGCTTCGCGTGCGTCCTTCTCGTCTTTTTGCGCCTTCTCTATTCTACCTTGACACTCACTTGCTTCTTCGTTGACTTCAGCGTCTGTGCGACGCTTGAACTTGAAGCACTTCTCTTTATTAAGAGTGACGTAGTAGCACTTGACCCGCTTGAAATAAACATTCTCGCAAGTATCAAGATCATCCTCTGTTGGGATGGTCACGCCGTCTTCCACTTCACGTGCAGGGACGTAAGTGACAGTACAAGTTGTGTTTGGCGCGAAGATCGCTCCAACAAAGCTTGTTTCCATGTTTGCGAAATCAGGATCGTCTGATCCACCATCAGTGGAGATAACCTCGCACCCTGGATTGTTCGCCTTGATTTCTTTGTATTGATCAATGGAGGCTTTCTTACAAGTGAAACCCTTTGTAGTCGGTTCCTTGTAAGTCACAGTGCCACGAGAAGTGCAGCCTGTGCTGTTTTTCTTAACGGTCTCTTTGTGGTTTCTAGTTCCACCGGCGGCGCCATTGGCTCCATCGTTTCCTTGATTGCCAAGGAGGATATTTCCAACACCATTACCATTATTGCCGTCGTGATTACCGTTTGACTGCTCTTGCGCATAAACAGGCCCTGACAAGGCCAAAGCACAACCCATCGTTGTGACTGCTGAAAAAAGCAGATTTCGTTTTAAATTTGTTGTCATGAGTATTCTCCTCACCTCCCATATAACGGAAGTGCGTGACAAACTAAGTTATATAAGTTCTCTAACTCCTCTGAAACTTTCCTAATGAAATACACACATACATATCTATATCTTACATACATTTCTTACGCCTTAACGGAAAGCCGTATCTTTATGTATAGCATGTCCGTTTTGTTATCTCCAAGAAAAAATTAAAGAGAGGGAGGAATTCTTGACGAAGAACTCCACCCTCTCTTTAATTTTTCCGCTGAAGCGCTTGTTTTAGCTCTTTGCGCGGCCTACATACTCTTTTGTACGTGTGTCTATTTTGATGAGTTCACCGGCTTTGATAAAAGCGGGAACCTTCACCTCAGCCCCAGAAGACACTGTGACTTCACGCAAATCATTGGTCGCTGTGTCTCCTCGAACATGAGGAGGAGCCTCTGTGACTTCGAACTCCATAATGTCGGGTAAGTCGGCTCCGACAATGTCTTCTTCGTTGAAACGAAAGTTACAAACCGTACCTTCAACTAAGAAATCGAGCATATGCTCAACAACTTCTTTAGGAATCGCAGGCTGCTCATAAGTCTCCTGGTTCATGAAGACGTAATTTTGCCCGTCACGATAGAGATATTCCATGGGCTTGCTATCGATGCGAATAAAATCAACTTTATCACTCGGTTTGAATTGATTCTCGATCACCTTGCCGGTCTTTAAATTTCGGAGCTTGGTCCACATTGTTGGTTTGCGCTGCCCCGTACGAGCATGAAGGTGCTCAGTCACTTCCCAGAGCTGATCATTCAGTGAAATCGTGCTGCCCCGAGTGATCTCGTTCATGCTTCCCATGTTTAATACCCTTCGACTTTATTGCTGTTCTTAGACTTTTAAGGGGCAAAGCTTAAGAAAAATGAGAGCCCCGTCTTGTTAAAAAGCAAAAAATCTGGCCAAGACTCGCGAAAATCCATTCCTTATCCGTTCTGAACCCTCTTTCTAAAAGTCCGTCAAACCATAAAATCTCACCTTTCCATGTGTCTTGAAGCTCAAAGTTATCTTAGGATCTTGCGCTTCTATGAGATGGACCATTGAGGATCAGTCAGTGCTGAAATCACCCATGCGAACTTTTGTAATCCTTGCTGTTGGTATTCTTGCAAGCTCCAACCTGTGGGCTCAAGACGCCAAACCCAAGCCAAAGAACCTCGATGATATGGTTCTTGAATTGACTCTCGATCCCGGGGAAAAATTCAAGGTCGATGAGGTTCTTCAGAGCTGGGGAATCACCCTCGGACACATTGTTGTCGCCGATACGAAGGTGAGAAGCCAGCAAATCAACTTGCTTACTCGGACAAACAAAGTGAGCTGGAGTGTCTTCAAGAAGATCCTTCAAATGAATGGCATAGCCATCGTTGAAGAGAAGATTCCTGGCGGTCAAATTCTCATTAAGGCCCTTCTTAAGCGGGATATACCAACAACCCAGAATCCACCCTTCCCTATTAAGAAGGATAAGAACGACAAAGCGACCATTAGTAATGAGATCGTGACCGCGGTGATTCAAATCGATCACGGCGCTGGAAGTGAGATCTTTCAGAATCTTCGTGGAATCCTAAATCAAGACCGGAGCCGCGCTGGGGAAATCCTCTATGTTCGAGGCCCCGAAGTGATCCTCGTCACCGATTTTGCCGTGAACGTCGTCTACTACCGAAAAATTATCAAAGCTCTCGATATTCGCGCTCCAGGGCAAATCATGCGTTTGCGTCGTTTAGAGTTTGCCGTCCCTTCCGAGATCACTCAGGTACTCTCACAGCTCTTCGCTGCCAACCAACCTCAAAACAGACCTCAAGGTTTTGCCGTTGCCGTCAATGCCCAAATTGCGGCTCCTCTCTTTATTGCTCACGATCCAACAGGAAAGCTCATTATGCGAGCCTACTCCTACCAGTTTGAAGAGATAGAGCGCCTCATCGCTGAGCTTGACGTTCGAGTCAAAGAAGAGACCGGCAAGTTTCACGTTTATAAATGTCAGAACTCCAACGCTGAGATCCTCGCCGACAAACTCCAAGAGCTCTTCTCTAATCAACTTCAAAGTCGCACCAACACAAACTCTACTGTGCGACGAGGAAACACCGGAGGCGTTAATAATAGGAATACTCGCGGAGGAGTCGGGGGCGCTCGAGGAGGAGCCGTTCAACAAACTGGTGCTCCTCGCCAAATCGACACTCGGATTGTCGCGGATCAACGGACAAACTCCTTATTGATTCAAGCTGAAGAAGATGAATACGCAGCCATTCGCAAGCTCCTCCGCCAGCTCGACAAGAAGCGTCGTCGCGTTTTTATTGAAGCTATGGTTTGGGAGATATCAGCGAATGACGATTTGACCATTGCGACAGAGTTGGCCGCTCTTTCTCAGCCTCATGAAGGATCGATTCGTCCTTTGGCTGCGACAAGCTTTGGCTTATCAGATATCACTGTGGATCAAAATGGTGTGGGTCGTAACGCAGTCAACCGCCTTCAACAGGGAGTCACTGCTCTTCTTACGAAAGACACCTTCGATCAGGTCCCTGTGATTCTCAACGTTCTTCAGTCATACACGGAGTCAAAGCGAATCACGACCCCCTTCGCGATCACGAATGATAATGATACGGCGACCTTTCGAGTCAGTAACCGCCAGCCCTTTAACACGACAACTGTTAATAACGTGGCCTCTCAGCAGAATGTGCAGTTCGTCGACGCGACCTCCACCTTGACGATTCAACCCCAGGTGAACAGCAACGACAACCTGACCTTAGAGGTTGAGTTGGTCATTTCTTCTTTTGGCGCACGTCCAAGCCCAACCTTGCCTCCAGCGACAAGCTCCCGGGAGTATCGAGGCCGAGTGACAGTTCCTAACGGGAAATACATCGTCTTCGGTGGCTTTGACCGTCAGGGAAATCAGATCGTTGAGTCGAAGGTCCCTTTCCTTGGAGATATTCCATACCTGGGACACTTGTTCAAGCAATGGCGACGGACAGAGGACCACACCAAGGTCTATGTCTTCATTCGCCCTGTGATCTTCTTCGACGATAACTTTCGCGATGATGTCCGCGCCACTTCTTTCCTACGAGAGAAAGCCCACCGTGAATCAGAGCGTGAAGATTGGCTACCGGCCATCGTTCCTGACGAAAATTCCCGTAAAGGTCGCCTGCAAGACAAGGCTTTCGAACTCTTTGGAACTGGAAGCGCGAATCCATTTGATTGAGGCATGCCCTTCTACTTAATATAGAAGCACATGGAGTTGAGGATTCCTGAAACGTTGTCCTCTCCACTATTTTCCTTCAAGAAGACCTGGGAATGGCCGCCCAGGTCTTCTTATGTACCCTTGTTTTTAAGCTCTACAAGACAAGTGTATCCAATTTGATACTGCAGAGAGACATATATGCTCTTTTAATATCATGCTAAACGAATGTCATAAAAAATATCGTTTTGGCACGGTGCTCGCTTAAGAGAGAGGCATACGGGACGCGTAGGGAAAAGAAGAATAAGAGAAGAGGAAATCATGAAAGCTTTTGCTAGTGCACTGACTATCGCAGTTGCC
>JARGOJ010000486.1 GCA_029210225.1 Planctomycetota bacterium | reverse complement strand
CTTCGTTGACGAGGTTTGCGAGGTCAGCTCCGGCAAAACCGGGAGTTGTTCTGGCGACGTTTTCGAGGTCGATGCCTTCCTTCATGGTGATTTTTTTTGCGTGAACTTTGAGGATCTCTCTGCGCCCTTGAAGGTCGGGGCGATCCACGGAGACTTGCCGGTCGAAGCGTCCAGGTCGGAGCAGGGCGGGGTCGAGGATTTCGGGACGGTTTGTGGCCGCCAGCATGATGACTCCTGTCTCCGTTTCGAAGCCGTCTAGCTCGGCGAGGAGTTGGTTGAGGGTTTGCTCGCGCTCGTCGTGGGCGCCGGAGTGACCGCTTCCTCTGGCCTTTCCGATGGCGTCGAGCTCGTCGATAAAGACGATGCAAGGGGAGTTCTTATGGGCCTGACTAAAGAGGTTGCGAACTCGTGAGGCGCCGACTCCGGCGAACATCTCTACGAAATCCGATCCAGAAAGGCTATAGAAGGGGACGCCCGCTTCCCCTGCGACGGCTTTTGCGAGCAGTGTTTTCCCTGTTCCGGGAGGACCGACTAAGAGTACTCCTCGGGGGATGCGGGCTCCAAGTCGCTCGAAACGTTCGGCGTCTTTCAGGAAGAGGATGAGCTCTTCAAGCTCTTCTTTGGCTTCGTCGATGCCGGCGACATCGGTGAAGCGCACGTCGATTTCATCCTCGGCGATGATGCGGGCTTTACTGCGTCCGAAGGAGGCGGCGTTTCGTTGAGGAGAGAGCCGCTTGAGTATGAAATACCAAACCACCAGCATCAAAATTATGATGACACCCCAAATCAAGATCTGGGTGATGGCGCTGTTGTCTGGGGTTCCCTCAATTTCGACCTTGTGTTGATCGAGCAGGGGGACGAGCTCTCGGTGTTCGTGAACCCGCTGGGTTGTGAACTTCTTCGTTTTGACGGTGCTGCCTTTTTTAACGCCAGGGATTTCGAGTTCTTCTTTGAACTCTCCGTTGATCTCGTGGGGACCAACGCTGACCTTGTCGACTTTGCCTTCCTTCACGTAGTTGAGGAAGAGGTCGTAGCGAAGTTGATTTGCCGTCATGCTCTCCATGAGGACGCTTTCGAGGAGAAAGACGCCGCCAAGGATAAGAAAGAGGTAGATGAGGACCGGAGGGATCTTCGGGCCTGGGACTGAGGATCCCTTGAGGCGCGGGGGAGTTTGGTGACGGGGCCGATCTCCCGAAGTGGGAGCTTTGCGGGGAACGTTGGGCAGGATAGGGACGTCTTCTTCATTGGAAGACGGCTTATCTGGCCCATTGTCACTACTTTTCGGCGTCTCAGGGGACGTCTCACTCATTGAATTTACTTCTTCTTTCTGCGGAATACGTGGACGGCGTGGCCGAGGGCGTCTTCAGCGGCTTCCATCAACCCTTCAGGGAAGGTGGGATGAGCGTGAATGGTGGTCGCCATGTCTTCGAGGGTTCCGGCCATTTCGATAGTTGTAGCGGCTTCCGCGATGAGGTTGGACGCCTCATATCCGACGATGCCGACTCCCAGAAGGATGTCCGTTTTGGCGTCGGCGACCACTTTAAAGAATCCTTCGGTGGCTTCTGAGGCGAGAGCCTTCCCGAGGGCAGCATAGGGGAAGCGCCCGACTTTGACTTCATAGCCTTTGTCGATGGCTTCCTTCTCGCTGAGGCCGACCGTGGCGATTTCTGGGTCGGTGAAGATGGCGGAAGGTAGGGCTTGATAGTCGAGGGCGGCGCTTTGACCGGCGAGGATCGCTGCGGTGACGAGGCCTTCTTTAGATGCTCTGTGGGCGAGGAAAGGAGGGCCCGTGACGTCGCCGATGGCGTAGATGTTGGGGACGTTGGTGCGGCAGAATTCGTCCTTGGGAATATAGCCGCGATCGGTCATGGTGACTCCGGCGTTTTCGAGCTTTAGCTCCCCTGTGTTGGGAGAAAAGCCAACGCCGACAAGGACCCGGTCGCATGGAATGCGAATCTCGCCGTCTTTGGTATCGACGACAAGCTCGCCGCCATCATCGGTCTTTTCGAGGCCTTTGGTGCGAGCTTCGGTGTGGATGGTGAAGCCCAGCTTCTTGAGTTTGCGCTCGACGGGGCGGGCGAGCTCGCGGTCGGTGCCGGTGAGCACTTGAGGCATGAGCTCGACGACGGTGACCTTACTGCCAAGTTTGCTAAACGCGGTGCCTAGCTCAAGGCCAATGATTCCGCCGCCAATAATCGCGAGGCGCTCGGGGATTTCATTGAGTTCAAGGGCGCCTTTGGCGGTCCAAATCATGGGGTCGGAGAGCGGCAGCCCGGGAAGTTCAGCGGGGCCGCAGCCTGTGGCGATCACGAAGTTCTTCGAGCGGACTTCGGTGATTTCGCCGTCGTTGCTCATGACGTGGAGGGTGGTGTCATTGATAAACTGTGCGTTGCCGCGGATCACGTCGGCGCCGTTGTTTTTGAGGAGTCCGCCGACGCCGGTGGTGAGCTTCTTGACGATGCCTTCTTTCCACTTGCGGAGCTTGTCGACATTGACGGTTGCAGGGGCGTCCATGCCGGTCTCAATACCCATGACATCGGCTTTGCTGATCTCTTCGCGGGTGTTTCCGGCGTGGATGATGGCTTTCGAGGGGATGCAGCCCCAGTTCAAGCAGACGCCGCCGAGCGATTCTCTTTCAACGACGGCGGTTTTGAGTCCTAGTTGGGCGAGTCGAATACCGCAAACATAGCCACCTGGGCCGCTTCCGATTACAACTACATCATATTGGTCCGTCATAAGCTGGTTTCCCCTTCGATCGTGAAAGATCGAGCGTGATTGCTTGGGATCGTGTCCTGGTGATCCTGGTTATTTGTCGGTGACAGCGGGTCTGTCAAACATCCCATTGGGATTTCTTTTGTTCTACGAGGGATGAGGCGAAGACCTCTGCGGCTTTGTAGGAGGATCGCACAAGCGGCCCAGACGCGACAAAGCGGAAGCCAAGCTCTTCACCCATGATTTTGTATGCATCGAAGCGGGCTGGCTCGACGAACTCTTCGACTTCGAGTTGTTTGAGAGAGGGCTGGAGGTACTGGCCGAGGGTGAGAATATCGCAGCCGACCTCGACGAGGTCCTTCATGGTCTTCTCGACTTCGGCTTCGGTCTCACCATGTCCGAGCATGATCGACGACTTCGTGATTTGACCAGGAACCGTCTCGCTCGCCCATTGAAGAACGTCGAGAGATTGCTTGTAGCCGGCGCGGAGGTCACGGACGCGGCGATGGAGCCGTTCGACTGTTTCGATATTGTGTGCGAAGACGTCTGGTTTGGCGCTCGCGACGTGTGCGACGAGGTCTTGTCGTCCTTGAAAGTCTGGAGTGAGGACCTCGACTTGCATGTGGGGACAGTGTTCTCTGACTTGGAGAATGGCTTCTCGGAAGTGGTCGGCGCCGAAGTCGGGGACGTCATCGCGGTCGACGGATGTGAAGACCACATATTTCAGATCCATGGCCGCGAGGGACATGGCTAATCGGCGCGGTTCGTCCCTATCAAGAACGCCACCAGGGTTGCCAGTTTTGACGGAGCAGAAGCGGCAGCCGCGGGTACAAACTTCCCCCATAATCATCACGGTGAGGGTGCCTGAGCCCCAACATTCATGAAGATTTGGGCAACGCGCTTCTTCACAGACGGTCGCCAAATTCTGTTCCCGCATGAGGTTTTTTAAGCGGTTGTATGTTGGACCGCTCGGTATGCGGGATCGAATCCAGATTGGTAAGCGACGCCGGGGTTTGGGTTTCGTCGTAGTCACCAAAGCCTCCTTTTCGACACGGGGCGCAAAGTCTAGCATGGGAGAAGCCATCACTCAATGAATGATGTCTATTGTGACGCACGTTGAGCGGGATTCTCTGTGCTTTTCAGCGGAGAATTGTGGGGGACGCTGTTCTGTTATTGAGGGACGGGGGATACAATGCTCGGGTCACTCCCATCGTGGAAGATTTTCGATTGGTTGTTCTCTATGAGCGAAAGCTACTTGCTAGAACTTTACGAGCGCGCTTTCCTTTTGCAACAAAAGCGAATTTGGGCTTTGGAAACGCTCCGGAAAATTGAGCATGGCCAGCTCCTAGCCGAGGCTCCGGCTGCTACTAAGACGGAACTCGTGAATCACTTGCAGAGTCATTTGCGGGTGGCGAAGGAGTGCTTGAATAAAGTGGCTGAAAATGCGGGATTTGAGTCGAGCGCGGCGAAGCTTATGGACCCGTCCTTCGTTTTAGGATTCTCAGGAAAGCCGATGACGGCGACCTTAGAGACGATCATCGAGCAGATCGACATGGCCGAGCAGGAGGCGGGAATCCACAACTTTGCCTCTATGTGTCGAGAGTTGGCGGTGCGGCACGAGCCTTTTTTCGAGGACGTGCACGAAAAGATACGCAAGGACGTCGAATTCTACCAAGCGTTTCAGTGGGTTGGTGATGACTCAAGCTCGGTCTCAGGATCGAGGGATGCGACTATAACTGAGGACGATCCTGAGGAAAGTTCTTAAGAGGGGTTTGACAGCTGCATGATATTGGCACGGCAAGATGTTTTGAGGGCGATGTCAACGGGGGAGTTGAAGGTGGAACCTTTCGACGAATCGTTGCTCGGCGCAGCCTCCCTAGACCTTCGGCTATCCCCCTATTTCCGTCGGCTTCACCGTTCTGATCGCCCCATCGATTTGATCCAGGAGATCGATTATCGCGACCCGGATATCTCCGAGGTTGTCAAGATCGCCGAGGGCGCCGCCTACGATTTGAAGTCGGGGGAGACGGTGCTTGGATTAACCACCGAGACCATTTCATTCACAGGCGCGCTTTGCGGCCGCCTTGAGGGTCGCTCTCGCTTTGCGCGTTTGGGCCTTTTGATTCATATCTCTGCGGGATTTATGGCGCCCGGGACTTCCAATCAACAAGTCCTTGAGATCTCCAACATGTCTCCTCGCACCCTCCGTTTATTCCCAGGCACGGCCATTTGCCAATTGATTTTCGAGCGTATGGAGAGCGCAACGGAGCATCAGGGGCGATATCGTCGACAGAGTGTTGCCGATTTCATCGCTTCCCCCGATGCGACCTAAGCTTGCTCACTTGAACCACGCTGTTTCTTGTCAGGATCGGATGCTTTATGGCGGATGAACTCGTCTTCAACACATGTTTAGAAGACGTTGAATACTTTATCGAGCGCTTTGAGAGGCGAGCGACGAATCCTGGGGGGGATCGCTTCGCGGCGCCCTTGGATCGCCTGCGCCAACTGAGGGAGCGGCTGCAACACTTGAGGGATCTTGAACGATCCAAAGACGAATCTCCCGGATCAACGGCCACGCTCTTGACTCCTCCCGTCATTAACCCCTCGACCGGGGACCTTGAGGATAAGTTGAGTAAGCTTCAGGAGAGCGTTGAGCAGCGCTTTAGTCGCTTGAATCTCACCGTCTCTTCAATTCTTGAGAACTTGACGAGCATTCCTAGAAACCTGGAAATTGGTCTTCAGAGTATCGATAAAGCTTTGCAGAACATTGATGCTCAGGTCTTGAAGGTTCAGAAAGAGGCGGCCGAAGATAGGGAGCAGTGGAAGTCGGCCCAGGAAGATATGAAGGGCCTTCACAAAAAGCTTGAGTCGATGTCATCGACCGGGGAGCAGGATGAGCTGCTCGGAGGCGTTGACGATCTCACAAACGACATGATTGAGCTGCGAAATCGACTGAAGTCTCTTGAGGAGAAGTTGAGCTTCTCTGAGTCAAATTCACGAGTCCGCTTGGAGAAACAAACGGAGTTGATTGAGGAGGTCGCCCAGGGCACAGATAGTATGCAGGTTGTGTTTCAGGGCTTCTTGAAGGCTGTGAAATCGATTCAGTGGCCATCGACTTCGGGGACCATGATGATTCCTTCAGGAATTCCAGTGGTCACCCCCTTATCCTCGACGGTCGCGCCTCCTGCTGATGAGAGCTCTCTCACCGATACCTTGAATTTGAACACAGGAGGAGGCTTCATCCCGCCGGGTTCTCGTCCGAGCACAACGCGCTTCCCAGTCTTAAAAGAGCCTATGGAGTTTGTTGGAGACGAAGAAGACTTCTCGGATGTTGGGGAGACAATCCAAATGTCGGCGGCGGAGACTGCGCAATTGGTGGCTTCGGTTAAAGATGGGGATGAAGACGACGATGACCGTGAGGATGGCAGCGCGACCTTGGTGACTCCCATGAGATTCTTGGGGACTTCGGAGGACACGACGGCGGGAAAGGATGGCGAGGCATCCGGGGGTGAGTTCAAGTTCAACTTAGATGATGTAGATATTTGACGGGATAACATGTCTGGGGAAGAGCAGCCCAAAATGGCGGAATTACGTGATCCTGAGGGGGAAGAAGAGCTTCCTGAGGAGATTGAACGGCTGTGTCATTTGGCGACGCCGGTGCCAAGCTCGGATATGGGCCCTGAGCCCCTCGCGCTTGATGCCAAATACATGCTATTGGGTCCGCCGGTGACCTTATTGATCATTTTCGGGGCTGTTTGGATCACGATGCATCACGTTGAGGTGTTCTTCGCGGTTGTAGTCACCATCCTGTTGGGGATTCCCTTTCTCTGGACCCTGGCGTCGTCTTTGCGTCCTGCGATGCCTGAGCGCTGTTGTCCAGGCTGTGAGGCCGAGCGATTGGTTTTGTTGGATCCTCAGGAGGATTGTGGGGTGAGGTGCTTGGATTGTGACTTCCGAGACGTTGACCTGCGTATTGCCTACATGAAGGACCTCATGAACGACCCAGAGATCGCAACCGAGGCAGGATATGTCTTGGACGACTATGGCCAGGCCCATTTACCCAAGAGCACGCCGCAGTAGCTCTTCTATCTATTTGAGGGACCTAGCCGGTCCCTACAAGCTACCCTGGCGAATCA
>JARGOJ010000485.1 GCA_029210225.1 Planctomycetota bacterium | reverse complement strand
TGGAAACAAAGGGATCGGGCGTTTTATCTTTGTTTCCGGGACGAACCAGCAAGCCGCCATAGACGGCGACCCCAATCGCTAACAGCGCTCCGAGGATGATTCCAGCGAAGAAACCTGGAAAACTCGAAGCTCTAGCGCGCTGGGGGTTCTCGACAACGTTCGGCAGATCACCTTTAACCACGTGTAATTTCGATTCAGAAAAGGGTTGTTGAGCGCGACAATCGGGACAATGTAACTTGCCATTCCCCTTGCTCTTTGTCGCGTTCCAAACAACCGTACCACACTTAACGCACTCGACGAGGCGACCTGACTTGAGCGCCACAGACTTGTCGAGTTTGGTTGGACCATCGCTGGCCTCATCCAAGAGCGCGCCGGTCGGTGGATTTTCAGGGACGCGCAAAACGCCTCTGCGACACTTTGGGCAACGAAATCGTCGCCCGCAGAGCTCAATAGAGAATCGGCGTGAGTATTCACAACGTTGGCATTGAACAACAAGAATCAACCGGACCCCGCTTTCTGCCAATGTGTTTTATCATACTTGCCCGGGAACTTAGATACCCTTTAGCAAATGCCCCAGCTTGTCTCGCTTTGTGGCGAGATACTTCGCGTTGTTCTCATTCGCAGGGATCTCGATGGCCACCCGCTCTTCGATCGTCAATCCAAATCCCTCAAGGCCAATGACCTTGCGTGGATTGTTGGTCAGCAGGTTTATCTTTCGAATGCCCAAAGCGTAAAGAATTTGGGCGCCGACGCCATAGTCGCGCTCATCCGCGCCAAAGCCAAGCATTTCATTGGCTTCAACAGTATCCACACCATGGCTGTCTTGCAAGGCGTAAGCCTTCAACTTGTTCTTAAGCCCGATGCCTCGTCCTTCTTGACGCATATAAAGCAGCACGCCTTTGCCGGCTTTTGCGATCTGCTCAAGCGCGGTATGGAGCTGAGGTCCGCAATCACAACGCAGCGAGCCAAGCACGTCCCCAGTTAAACACTCGGAGTGAACACGCACTAGGACCGGGTCGTGACTTACAGGAACAGTCCCCGTCTCATCCGTGTCTCCAATGCCTCCAGCGCAAATCGCGAGGTGAGGACGGTCGTCGTAGTCGGACATAAAGACGTGAATCATGAAGTCGCCGAACTTCGACGGGAACTTGACCTTCGCGGCGCGACGAACGTGAATCTCTTTTTGCTGGCGGTACTTAATCATGTCCGCGATGCAGCCCATTTTCATGTTGTGCTTTTCGCAGAATTTGACAAGGTCTGGCACCCGCGCCATGCTGCCATCTTCGTTCATGATCTCGCAGATCACAGCTGCCGGACGCAATCCTGCGAGCTTACAAAGGTCGACAGAGCCTTCCGTCTGGCCGGTCCGAACAAGAACTCCACCGTCCATGGCTCGTAACGGATTGATGTGCCCAGGACGCGCCAGCTCTTCCGGCTTCGCGTGTGGATCGGAGAGCTTCAAGATAGTCTTCGCCCGGTCAGCGGCAGAGACTCCTGTCGTGATGCCTTCAGCGGCATCAACCGTCACAGTGAAGGCGGTCGATAGCGGCGCCGTGTTCTTTTCGGCCTGGGGAAGAAGCTTCAAGCGATCGCAGTCCTCACCGGTCATCGCAACGCAGAGCACTCCGCGAGCGTGAGTGACAATAAAGTTCACGATCTCAGGAGTTATGTGCTCGGCCGCTAAAACGAGGTCGCCCTCATTCTCTCGGTTTTCGTCATCCACCAAGACGACCATGCGCCCTGCTTTCATTTCAGACAGGAGCTCTTCAACCGGAGCAAACACAGACACATCCTTCTCCTTCGTTTGAACCATGGCTATTCCTCACTTCGCCAACGCGACCTACTTGGTTATGGCCGGTATCCTAGACGAGGAGGTCAAAGACACAAGCCTTTTATTGAAAATGGTCGATGTTGACAACGCGCCGCGTCATTTCAGGACACACCACAGAAATTGAGCTTCTTGGCTTTTAATCTCTGAGGAGATGGGTAGAATTCGGACCTTTGGGAGGACATGGTAGGGATGACATTGCGTTTGGCGGTCTTGGCTTCCGGTGGCGGCCGCACCTTACAAAACTTCATCGATCTCGCGAACGCTGGGAAACTTGACGTTGAGGTGATCGTCGTTGGAGTGAGCAAGTCGAAGTGTGGAGCGGCTGAGCGCGCCTCAAAGGCGGGGATTCCGTGTTTTGCTCGGCGAAAGAAGAAGTCCGAATCGGTCGACGACTTTTCCACCGCCATTTTCGACCAAATCCGTCCTCAAAACGTCGACCTTGTCTGTCTCGCTGGTTATCTGTCCCTGATAAGGATCCCCGACGACTTTGAGAATCGGGTTTTGAACATTCACCCCTCTCTGATACCGGCGTTTTGTGGTCGCGGGTTTTACGGCGAGAAGGTTCATAAAGCCGCATGGGAAGCCGGAGTCAAAGTGACGGGCTGCACCGTTCACTTTTGCGACAACATCTACGACAACGGTCCCATTCTTCTCCAAGAAACAGTCTCTGTTTCAAGCGAAGACAGCCCCGAATGCATTGCCAAAAAAGTCTTTGAGGCCGAGTGTCTCGCTTATCCGAAAGCGCTGAGCCTTGTTAATGAAGGACGAGTGAGCATTCAGAATGGGCGCTGTCAGATAAGCAACTCATAAGTCGCTGGGCGCTTCAATAGAGAGCGCCGTCGTCAACAACCTCGCCCTCTTCACCTTCGCGAATGAGTAGCAATATTGAGGCTTCCGGGACGATGACGTAGTCTTTTTCGTCGTAGCTGATGTCGACCGCGGAGGCGCGAAAGAACAGCGCGTAGTCGCCCTTTTCAGCCTGCATCGGCATGTAGCGACCGGAAGATCTTGTTTTCCAAGGTTCTTCATCGCTCGCGTTGGGATCGGGGAGAGGTGTCCCTGGGCCTTTGGCGACAACCGTTCCTCCACGCACTTGCTTCTTATCGAGAGCGCCTTGAGGAAGGAACAAGCCGACCTTGGTTTTCACTTCATCGACGGGTTCGATGAGGACCCGGTCGCCGACGACGATGAGTCTTTTATTGTTTGAGTTAAACGGATCACTCATGTTTCGATCCTGTCCTTTGATTGGAAAGATTGATCGGGCGCGGATTGAACCATGGATTCTACGCAGAGACAAGAGCGGACCTTGCTCCCATGGAGCCAAGCTCGTACTGGAGAACTCTAGTTAGAGGATGCGTTCGACTTAGAGAGAACGGCGATCAGCTCGGCGAGCTGCGCATGATTTGGCGAAAGGGCCTGGATCTTTTTGACGGCGTTCCGGGCCAAGCCAAAGTTTTCTTCAGTGATCATGTGCTTGGCATAGGTGGCCAAGAGATCGGCGGCTTCTTCGGTGTGCATGAGGCCTTCTTTGGCGTCTGCATAATCTCGAAGCATCTCGGTGTTGTTCTTGTCGAGTTCAAAGGCACGGCGGAAAGCATGCTCGGCCATCTCGAAGAGCCCGCCACGGACGGCCATGCTCCCGATAATGCGCCAGTGAGAGGCTGCGGTTTCGTATTTCCCGCCGCTCTCATAAAGTCGAGCGCGGCCAGCGCGGGCCTCCAGGTTAAGCGGTTGGATTTCAAGGATGGCTCGGTAGGCGTCCCGAGCGAGGTTGCTGTTTTGTTGGGCGACGGCGTATTCCGCGAGCTTGAAGTTGTTGCGGATCGCTTTGTCTTTTTCGTCGAGGGCTAGATAAAGACGGGAGAGTTGCTGCCGAACATCGACTCTTTCAGGCGCGAGTTCGATCACCTTCTTCATGGGAGGGACAAGCTCAGCTTCGCGAGTTGGCTGTTGCTTGAGGCTGTTGACCATGCCCATAAAGTTAGCCACGGAGAGGTCGAATTTCTTCTCGACTTCGTAGCGCTTGGCGAGCCAGTCCCAGGCTTCGCTGTCCAGGCGATCAAGCTCGACGATCGACTCGTAAACCTTGACCATGAATCCCCAGTTGACGGGGTTGCCGTTGGCCCCAGCACGGTTGAGAACCTCTGCTAGCTTCTTATACTGAGCCACGGCTTCTTTCGGGTGGTCAATCTCTGCGAGGGTTTGAGCGAGGGCTAGTCGACCATGAAGGCACTCGTCGTCGATCTCAATCATGCGGTGATAAATCTTCACCGCCGTTTCGGCTTCACCGTTGTCTTTATGAAGCTGCGCGAGTTGTTCAAAACGCTCCAGCGATTCTGTGATCTCACCAAGGTTTTTGTGGGCCTCCGCCAACTTGCTCAGGACCGTTGTATCGCCTGGGATGAGCAATAGATACTTTTGATAGGCCTGGACCAGATCCATGCTGTCGCCCTTGTCGGCGAGGATGCTGATCAGCTTTTCCATTTCCAGCGCGGCTTCGTCTTTGCGGCTGAGGCCGACGAGAATATCAGCCAGCTTGTTGTAGGCGTCCATTTTTGTCGGGTCGACGCTAATCGCCGAACGAAGACCTTCGACGGCCGACTCGGCTTCGCTGTTCTCCATGCAGCGCTTTGAGTAAGTCACAAAGTGTCGGAAAGCTTGGTTTTTATGACCAAGCTGGAGATGCGCGATCGCGATACGCTTGGACATTTGCCGGTGATTGATGCCCCGCGATTCGGCAAGTTCAAAGAGCCTTAGCGCTTTCTCAGCGTTATTTTGCTGCTCGGCGTCGATCGCTGCGCGGACGAGGTCCATGGGTTCGACGGTCCGAACCAGGCCGTCACGGTAGAGGTCTCTAATTATGTTGTAGGCTTCAAATTGTGGCCACGGCGAGTATCGAGCGACCTCTTCGACCGTCCGAGTGCCGTCGCAGAGGAGTAGGACTGGGCGAAGCCCAATGGCAACAGGCTCGTCGTTTTGGACCCTCACAAAGACTTCGTCGAGGGTATCGATCTTCTCCTTGATCATCTTCCATTCGTCCTCGCGCCGAGCTGCTTCCATAAGCAGCCCCATCGGGTTGAGGTTGAGTTGAATGGCGACGTCGTCGGAGTCGAAGAAATCTTCTTTAGGGGTGTCGCCTTCGAAGAAATTTGTGTCGTGGGATTGTTCTTCAAGGAAGAGGGAGAGCACTTCGTCGCGACCACGAAAGAGGAGGGCTTCGCGGATGTCGTTTTTGGTGACCAGGCCATATTCGAGGCAGGTCTCACCAAAGTTCTTGCCCGACTTGACTTGCGCTGTGAGGGCGAAGTTCAAATCGGCGAGGTCGATCTTGCGAAGCTTATAAAGCATGAGACCGAGGGCTGCCCGGTCGGAATTGGGCCGCGCATGTTGAATGTTTCCGTTGCGAAAAAATAAGAAAAGACGCTTCTCTTGATCACCGGTGATGATCTCAGCAGTTCCTGTCCAACCTCGGTTTCCGAGGGATTGGAGGATATCTGCAATCCCAATAACTAGCCCTTTTTGGGGCGCGTCCGCCATTCCTGCCTCTCTCACCAACGAATTTTGGAATTCTGATTGGTATCCTACAAGCCCAAATCCCCCAGCTTTTGGGGTAGGATCACTTTTTTGGATATAGCAGAAGCAAAGCTTACTAACAAGTCATTGTGGACATGCTATTCATCCAAATCATAACAATTGGCAACGCGTTTGTCGTAGTAAGGAGCGGAGCATGGGACGAAGATTGGGGTTTCTTGGACTCTCTGCGTTTTTTGGTCTTTTGTCGCTTTTTCTTCCATTCTTCACTCTGGAAGCGAAAGATGATGAACCGTCTTTAGCACGCTTCAAAAAGGAATTCGAAGAGGAAGTGGAGCGTCTCAATGAGACCTTCAACAAAAAGAACCCTCCCCCCACAGATAAGAAGGCCTACACCGACGCGAAGAAGAAGCTTGATGAGATCGCCAAGCTTGGGACTCGCGACGCCGCTCTCTATCTCATGAAGACCCTCAAGACCAGTTTGAAGAACCCCGAGCTTCAAGCGGAGGCCTTTGTGGCTCAACGCGCTGCGATTGGCGGTATGGACTTTGACAGCAAGGGCTTTGGATTGGTCATGACCAAGTCGAAGCGAAAAGGCGACTGGGGCGAGCAAGTCGACTTGATCTACGCTATGCGCCTGAGCAAGGGAAACGTTGATCCTGTTCTAATAAAGCTCTGTAAAGCCAAGAAAGTTGCGGTTGCTGGGGCCGCGATCCGGTCGCTTGGGTATCGCAAGTGCGTGAAGGCCATGTCGACCATCATCAAAATCATGCAAAAGCACGAGGTCAAAAAGGACAGGCTGTGGCTCGACGCTCGGCAATCACTCACCGCGATCACTGGCTATGACGTTAGCTCGGCAAGAGATTGGAAGAAGAAGTGGAGCGAGTTAGAGAAAGCGGGATTCGACGGAAAACAAAACCGAGGCAAGGACAAGTTTTACTATCCAAAGAACTTCATCTTGTCTCAACGCGTCGTGATGGTCCTTGATACTTCGGGAAGTATGCACATCCGCGATCCGAAAGAAGGCGTTGAAAAAAAGGGCAGCACCCTTGGCACCTGTCGCTACTGCAAGCAAAATCACGCCGGAACTGATCTGCCCTCGGAGCGGGAGAGGCTTTACCGAGGCAAGAAATACATGCAATCTATGCTGCAGACCCTGAGAAAAGGCGCGAAGTTCAACATCATCCACTTCAATCAAAAGGGGCGCACCTGGCAGGCCGCCGGTTTCCTCGTCTCAGTCAATGACGGAGCGATTGAGACAGCCCTCGATTACCTGGATGGCTACAAGGCCGAGGGCTCGTCCAACGCCTTCTCCGGATTCGAAAGAGCCTACTCCGCCGATGAGATGAACACGATCATTTACATGTCTGACGGCTTCTCAACGAACAAGGTCGGCGAACGATTGCCCTACCTGGAGGTCCTCGCGCAGATCAAAAACATCAACCGCTTCCGCAACGCGAGAATCTTCACCGTTGGTTTTAAAGGCACCGCAG
>JARGOJ010000484.1:4829-6861 GCA_029210225.1 Planctomycetota bacterium | reverse complement strand
GCGAGGAGCGAGGTCACGTAGTGACGCGAAGCAGCCTTTTGATTCGCCAGGGTAACTTGTAGGGACGGCACGTCCCTCAAATATATAGCTGTCCAGATTTAGTGAGAACAGTATCAACAAGTCCCAATCAAAAGGCGAGGAGCGAGGTCACGGAGCAGCGTTTTAGGGTCTTTCGGAGAGAATTTAACACAGGTTCTCACCAAAGAGCCCCCTCACCTCAATCCTCTCCCCCAGAGGGGGCGAGGAAGTTAGTTCTGCGCTTGTGGAGAGCTTTTCATGTGTGGGAGAAAGTCACATTCAGCGAAAAGGTCGAATTTGCCAGTTGCCCCAATCAAAAGGCGAGGAGCGAGGTCACGGAGTGACGCGAAGCAGCCTTTTGATTCGCCAGGGTAGCTTGTAGGGACCGGCTAGGTCCCTCAAATAGATAGCAGAGTGACGCGAAGCAGGCTTTTGATTCCCCAGGGTCGCTTGTAGGGACCGGCTAGGTCCCTCAAATAGATAGAAGATCCAAGCTATTCCAAAGCTTAGCTGATTTCATTCACACTCACCCATGTGATCCCCATGCAGGCAGACAAATGGCCCTTTAAAAAGGGGACGAGGAGACCAACGGGTAGTTGGAGCCTCCTCATTCGGGGGAATTGAGTATTAAAAGCTAGGACTTTTTACGGTCCTTCAAACGTTGCGCAAAACCTGGATCCTGAAGCACTAAAACATCGCCGAGTTGGCGCTCTCCGCAATGTGCGTTGTGGATCACCATGCGATCGAAGGAGCAGTGGTTGGCATCTCCGGCCCACCAAAGCGGTTCTTCTAAGGACGTGGTGATTGAGAAAGCGCTGGCTTTGGTGACGTGGAACTGGGTGCGCTCGCCCGGGGAAAACATTGCTGCTCCCGAGAGATGACCGCTGCCTTCGACGTCTCCAGTAAACTGGATCTCTTCAGCGTCGTAACTCAAAACTCCATGCTCACAAGTGAGCGTTATAAGACCATCACGGCTCTTTAATGAGGCAGGTTCTCTCCGCGTGCCAATGACCGTGATGTGTGTTTTATCCTGGGTCTGATCAAAAATGATGCGACCCGCTTGAATATCGAACTTCCGACCCTCACCGCGCCAAGGCAAAACAATGCTGCCCTGCACAGAGCCGATCAGTTCGAGTGTCTCTAAAATCGGAATTCCCGATTCGTCATTTGCCGTCTGGTCTAAGTGATACTTCGCTCTCATACGATTTGCGCTCAGGCGCATCATCGGATCGCGACTTCTCATAATCACTTGACTCAGCAGCAGCACATTCTCCTCTGTCAACAACGTGAACGACTCTCCTTCGAGTGTTCGCTCACCTAGACAAAGGCGGATGCGTCCGGTTCCTTTTATGCTTGAGAGATCTTGGCAGATGAGCGCTTCGTCCGCTTCAAACCAAGTGGGGCTGCTCTTATGATTCGCCTGGGGAGAGAGGCGCAAATTTTTGACGGTCAGTGCTCCAGAAGCCTTCTTCTGAAATTGAGAACCGCAAATTTGACTACCACCGACAAGAACACCGACACTTTTTAAACTCTGATTAGATGAGAGCAGGTGAGATGGTGTAACGAACGGAGCTACCATTAAGACCTCTGTTGCCAAGAAACTCAGCAGTTCAAAACCGATTGGCTTCAAGCTGAACTCGTCTTCCTCGACAATGAACGATTAGGAACGCCGAGCTATATAGCATTTAACGCGCCAATGAGAATCGGAACTTTAAATTAGTCTCAATTTGTTGAAGCAAAAGGCTTTATGGTTTTTAGAGGCGCCGGAAAGTGGAAGGTGACCCTCAAATATTTAGAGACTGACTTTTTAGATTTTCTAAGAAGCAGAGCATGCTTCCCCAAGCCGATCTATTTCCCGATGCAAAAGCGGCCGAAGATGGCATCGAGGATGTCATCGGTGGCGACAGCCCCCGTTATTTCTCCGAGGGCATCAAGGGCTGCGCGTATATCAATCATGCTCAGCTCCCATCGTTCCTCTCCTGTATGCTCCATGGTCCAAAGCGCCTGATCGATG
>JARGOJ010000484.1:0-4819 GCA_029210225.1 Planctomycetota bacterium | reverse complement strand
ATCACAGCACTCGTCTATAAGCCCAAGTTGCCGTGCAGTCGCAACAAAATCGCGGGCTTCAAGGTTCTCATCCCGACCGAAAAGGCTTTCGAGAGCCACGGCGATGGCAGTGATCAATTTTTCAACACCCTCTCCCGTAAGCGCAGAAAGAGTGAGTTCAGCCTCAAATGGGGTGCGCGACTCAGGATCGAGCAGGTCCACTTTGTTATAGACGTTCAATACAGCATCATCCCCACAATCACTGGTTTTATTGGGGTAGGGAGGAGCGTGGAGGTGGATGATGAGGTCGGCGTTGCTCACAGCCTCCGAAGCTTGTTGAAGCGCCTGGTCTTCAATATCATTCTGGCTCTCTTTATGTCCGGCGACGTCGAGGAGCTGAACGAGGTATGCGCCGATTTGGCAGGGGACACCGATGACATCCCGGGTGGTCCCGGCTTGATTTGAGGTAATCGCTCGCTTCTCACCAAGGAGCTGATTGAGCAAGGTCGACTTTCCCGCGTTCGCCTCGCCTTTTAAAGCAAGGACCGGGAGGCTCTGATGAACTTGGAATCGAGCGGCGCCATTCTTTAACTTGAGCAGGGCATCTTTGCTGGTCTTGAGGCGAGAGCATGCATCTTGGACCGGCATGATATCGATCTCATCCTCAGAGAAGTCGATGCCTGCCTCGACGTAGGCTGTTAGCTCGATCAAATGGTCCTTGACCTCATCGATCTTCTCTTTCAAGCCGCCTCTCAGCGTCCTCGCGGCCAATCGGACTTGCGCCCGTTGCTCACCGCTGGTCATGGCGAGGACTCCTTCCGCTTGAGTGAGATCAACCCGGCCATTGAGGAAAGCACGCCTGGTGAACTCCCCAGGTCCGGCTTGGCGAGCGCCAGCGCGTTGAAGTTCGCGGAGGAGCGCGGAGACGAAAGGGGGGCTGCCGAAGCTGTGGAGCTCGACCATGTCTTCGCAGGTGTAACTTCTTGGGGCTTTGAAGAGGTAAATGGCCGCAGGCACCAGGGGCCAGGGAGGCGGCCCGGATAAGCTGATAAGGCCTGGGTAACGGCGAAAGGCGCGGGCGTCTTCAAAGGATTGGAGAGAGTCGCTTTGGAAGATGCTTTGGGTGATGGAATGAGCGCGGGAGCCACTCAATCGAATGACTACGCGCGCTCCGGCACCAGCAGGGGAGGCAACAGCGACAATGGTTTCTTCTCGGAGAAGTCGCGCCATGCGCCTGCCAATCCTTTACTTCTTGCCCTTTTTGCCTTTTTTCTTCTTCTTGTTGGCGTTGTTTTGCTTATTCACCGCCTCTTTCATGGCTGCGAGAGCGCCGCCTTTTTTCTTGCTGGCGGGCTTGAGCTCCATATTCTTAAGCATTCGCTTGATATAGAACTGCTCACCGATTCCAACGCTCATCGAGGTGATGAAGTAGAGCAAGAGACCAGAAGGCACGGTGTAGAAGAGGAAAGCGAACATCGGCAACATGAACTTCATGATCTTCTGAGTCTCAGCCTGCTTCGGATCGGTTGACTTTGGAGTCATGCGCTGATTGGCGATGTAGAGGAAGAGCATCACAATTGGAAGGACGCTAAAGACGTTCGTGCCGTGAAAGGGACTCGTGAACGGCAACTCAAAGAGATAGTCGGCCTGAGAGAGGTCGTCGATCCAAGAGAAGAACTTAGCGTGGCGAAGCTCGTAGGTGTAGTTGAGGACGTTGTAGAGCGCGAAGAACAGCGGCATTTGAATGAAGATCGGCAAGCAACCGGCGACAGGGTTGACGCCATACTTACTGTAAAGACCCATGGTCTCCATGGTCATCTTCTGTTTGGCTTCTTGGCTTGTCTTTCCTTCATACTTGTCTTTGATCTTCTGAATCTCAGGAGCGAGCTTCTGCATCATGTGCATGCTTGTTTGACTCTTACGAGTAAGAGGATGCAAGAGAGCTTTCACGAGCAGCGTGAGAATGAGAATTGCGATTCCATAGTTCCCAATGAGGTTGTGAAAGAAGCCGAGCAGAGACGCGAGGACACGGGCTGGAGTGGCGAAGAAGCCGAAGCCGTAGTCGCGGAGCTTGTAGAGTCCGTGGTCTTCATAAGGTTTGGTGTAGACAAGCTCTGTGCTCTTTGGACCACAGAAGAACATATATGTATGCTCGACTTGACCCGAGGCAGGAACTTCAAATCCATAGCTGAGGATTTGGGCGATCATTTGGTTGACGGGATCTTCCGAGGGCCTGGGGAGCTTGCCGGAGGCTTCAACCATGCTCTCGATGACAGCGGGGTCTTCAATGACCATGGACTTGAGTCGTGCGACATTCACTTTCTCATTCGTCGCTTCTCCAACAGGCATGAGGAGCGAGGCGAAGTATTTCGTGTTGAGGCCGATGTACATGATCTGAGTTTTCAAGTCGCCAGTCCCTGTAGGGAAATCGCGCTTGAAGTTTTGAGCCTCACGGACGTCACTCACTCCAACGTTGTCAAAGAGGAGGGCTCCCTGGGGATCTTTCTTGACCACGACTCCTTGAAGTTCCTCGGCGCGAGCGGTGTACTCTTCGAGCATTCCGGCGGGGCCGTTGAGGGAGTATTCCGGGTTCCAGACTTCCTTGCCGTCGTTGATAAAGCGCAGCTTGACGTTGAAGTGGAAGTTGTCGGTGTATTCGATGATCTTTTCGAGGCGATGTTTATTGCCGAGATCGCGCCAGAAAGTCAGTTGACCGTCTGATTTCTCATAGTTCCAGTGAACTTGATCGAGCTTGATCTTGTCGCCGGTGAGGGTCATGGCGAGGCCATTGACGTACTTTTGGTAGTCGTGGAGGATTGTGAGCTTGGCCTGGCGGTCATTTTGATCGATGTCATTGAATGTCAGGCGTCGGAGGGAAGCGCCCTCGGTTGAGAAGACCGCGTTAAACTTCGCAGTGGTGACTTCGATGGCCTCGTTGATCTTGATGCCTTTATTGACGTCTTCGACAACGGGCTTCTCGTCTTTTTTGGGATCGTTGCCGACTTTGGCAGGGTCTTTCTCTGTCTTGTCAGGATCCTTCTTTTTGGGGTCTTTCTCGTCGGGCTTCTTCGCCGCTTCAAGTTTGGCCTTCTTCGCATCAGCAGCGGCCTGGGCCTCTTTTTCAGCCTTGGCTTGCTTTTGAGCTTTGAGCTTCTTTTGTTGAGCGGCACGCTGTGGGCTAAAGATGATTAACTCAAAGCCAATCATCACGCCGGCGCATAACACGAATGTGAGAAGCATTCGTTTGTTCATCGGGGTCTCCAGAGAAAGCGCCAAGCTTGAGCCCGGTTGGCTTTTGGGGGCATAGGGTATTTTGGGCGCTAAGATTACAAGGAAAACGACTTTTAGACGAGGCTTGGCCTTGAAAGTTTTCCTGAGGATTGAGAATGGGCTCTGTGTCTTGAAGATGCGAAAAGCCAGCAATCCTTTTCTAAATAAGGGCTTGCTGGCTTTTGTTGTCTTAGACTAGAAAGAGAAGATGCGTGAAGATGCCTGTCGGGATCAACGACCTTCTTTCAATCGCAGCGCCAAATATTCGGGGAGTCGGTCGATACGGCTCATGCGAGCCATGACTTTCTCAACGTTATATTGAACACGGCGAAAGCGGATCTTTTCGCCATCAAAAATGGCATAGCTAGCACGGTTGTCGCCATCACGAGGTTGACCCACGGAGCCGACGTTACAGATGATCTTCTCTTCGTCGATGACGTATTCGTTTTTAAGATCTTGCGGTAAACGGAACATACCTTCTTCAGTCATAACGCCAGGGGCGTGAGTGTGACCGTTAAAGGTGATGTGATCGACGTGACCGAAGATTCCCTGCAACTTGTCAGGATTGAGGACGTCGGTTGGGAAGACGTATTCGCGGGTTGGGTCACGGGGTGAGCCATGAACGAATTGGACATTGCCATCTTCCACACTTAGAGGAAGCTCCCCTAAGAATTGCCAACGGTCGTTGCGAACGTCGGAAGTGTCTCTTTCGATATGGAACTGTTCACGGGTCCAATCGATAGCCATCTTTGCCTTGGGATTAAACCCAATGGCTCCAAAGAGGACCGCCTCTTCGTGGTTGCCGAGAAGCGTGAAATCAAATTTTTCACGGGCGACATCGACGCACTCAATGGGATTTGGTCCATACCCAATAACATCACCCAAACACCGAAACATTTCAACGCCTTCCGATTCGGCGTCTTTTATGACCGCTTCAAGCGCTTCGATATTGGAATGGATGTCACTGACAATTGCTAGAACTGTCACTTTTATTCCCCTTGTTTTGCTCAGCCGGACAGCGATACAGGTTCCCAGATATAGGATCTCGGAGAAGGTGACCCCTCAACGAACCGAGCATGACACAAATTGCTTTCGAAGCAAGCCTTGATTCCACTCTATTCAAAATTCTGCACCGGTGCTTAAGCCTTATTTGAGCGTCTTAAGGGCTCTGGCACTAGTATCCAAAAACACACAGCAACGGCCAAAATAGGCTGGATTGGGCGCGTGAAGCGACTAGGAGGAACTCGGCTCTTGGGAAGGTTTTTCTAGAACGGCCTCCGCCAAAATCAATCGAGGGATGCCGTCTTTTAAGGGATAGTATCGTTTGCAAAATTTGCAGTAGAACCAATTTTCATCGTCGAGAGCCAAGGATGGGTGATCATCGCAGGCCGGACAATGGAATTTATCAAAGAGGGCGTTTTTGCTCACGGGTCTTCAACATTCCCTTGGAAAAAGCACGAATACGGAGCCGGACGGCCCCGTATTCACGAAAGGATAACTAGCAAGGACTCAGTCGCGTTGAAGGCGCATGAGCAGCTGCAAGAGGTTCCAGAACAAGATCAAGATACCC
>JARGOJ010000483.1:6625-6864 GCA_029210225.1 Planctomycetota bacterium | reverse complement strand
TACAATTGCGTTGGCCGCTTCAGGCACGATTTCTTTTCAGACGGCGCTCGCGCTGGTCCTTGGTGAAAATGTCGGGACCACAATAACGGCCTTGTTAGCCGGCGTAACGGCGAATGATTCTGCGAGGAGAGCCGCGATCGCACACGCTATATTTAATATATGCGGAGTCTTTATCATTTCCCTGGTCTTTTGGAAATACATGAACTTCATTGAGTACATTATCGCTGGTGACGCGGATA
>JARGOJ010000483.1:0-6615 GCA_029210225.1 Planctomycetota bacterium | reverse complement strand
CCAAACATTGCAGCTCATATTGCGGCCGGACACACCGTGTTTAATGTGGTGAACGTGATCGTGTTTTTACCGCTGATTCACGTCATAGAACGCATCACGTATTTCATCATTCCCAAGAAAGACGAAAAGCAAGTCAAGCACTTGCAATTCCTCGGAACACAGACGTCCATGTCTGTCCCGCTGTCCATCACACTCGCCAAGAAAGAAGTGGAAGCGCTGGGGAAGCTGGTTTCAACGACACTGGTTTGGACGAAAGAGTACTTATCAGACCCTGAAAAAAACAAAGCGTTGAAAAAGAAGATTCAGGACTACGAATCGATCACGGATAACATTCACCAAGAAATGATGAGCTTCCTCGGTCATGTGATGACCGTGTCCTTGACAATTGAACAGTCCGAAGAAATTAAATCGATATTGAAGATGTCCGACGAGTTAGAGAGCCTGGCGGACTACTGCTTGAAAATTGTCTATCACTTGAAACGCATTGAAGAGAGCCATTTCTCCCTAGACTCCCAAACTCAAGAGGAGATTCTGAATATGCTGGCTAAATGCACCTCTTGTTACGAATATGTCTTTCAGGTCATCGCGAGCGGTGAGGATATTGACTTTGATCGGGTGATTAACGAACGCAAAGAGATTCTTCGTTTGGCAAATTCCGTCCGGGATTCCTACCGTGGACGAATGATCAGCCAAAACTTAGAACCCCTTGTAAGCTTGACCGTTTCAGATATCGTCCTTGATATCTCGCGGATCTTCAGTCATTCAAGGAACCTGGCCGAGCCCTTCATGGGCGTCAATTCCTGTAAACTATGAACAATGCGCGTCGCGGTCATCCTGTCGTCTATCTCACCCCGGCCGACAATGGACCCGGATCACTCTTTGGTGCATTCAAGGCACGACCTTCCATTGAGTGCACTTTGAGCAATAGAGTCCATTGAAACCGAGAGATATCTATGAGAATTGATCACCAAATCGACGCAGAGAAAGAGCGCCTCGTATCCCTTGATCAGTTCCGGGGATACACCGTCGCCGCGATGTTCCTGGTCAATTTTATCGGTGGCTACCTCGCGATTCATGACCTCTTCAAGCACAACAAGAGCTCCTGCAGTTACGCCGACACCATCATGCCCCACTTCTTCTTCGCCGTAGGATTCTCTTTTCGATTGACGCTTCTAAGACGCATCGAGCGGGGAGGAGCGAAGCCCGCCTATCGAAAAGCCGCCTTCCGATACCTGACCCTCCTCGCCATCGGTGTCTTGGTTCACGGTCTCGGAAGACCTGCGAAGACCTGGATTGAATTTCAGGGTTTGGCCTGGGGTGAGATCATGATTCGCTCGTTCACCGGTGAGACCTTTCAAGCCCTCGTTCACATCGCAATCACCGGTCTCTTTGTGCTGCCAGTCATCGCTGCCGCTGGGTGGAAACGTTGGATCTTTCTCTTAGTGGCCGCTGGGCTCCACCTGGGCCTCTCCCATGGTTTTTATTACGAATGGATCCAAACGAACAGGACCATCGATGGCGGCGTCTTAGGCTTCCTCTCATGGACTATCCCGACCCTCGCCGGTGCCCTCGCCTACGACATTGTCAAAGAGAGAGATTGGAAGAAATCTCTGGGGCCACTGATCTTGTGGGCAATCGTTTTTATGACCGCAGGCTACGCCTTGTCTTGCGGCAATGCCATGGTCCGAGGTGAAATATGGTTGGAGCCACCCTTCGTCCGGCCAAGTCACGCTGTGGATATCTGGACAATGAGTCAAAAATCAGGGGCGATTTCTTACCAAGCGTTCGGCGCCGGCTTTTCACTCCTTGTTTTCTCCCTCTTCGTAGTTTTATGCGACGGTTTTTCTTGGAGTTTGTCGGTGTTCAGGACTCTCGGTCAGAACGCCTTGCTGGCCTACATTCTCCATGGATTTATCGCCCACCACATAGCAAAGCTCGCCCCCAAAGATTCTCCCCTCTGGATGGTTATGGCGGTGTTCACGCTCTTCTTTACTTTGACCTGGCTGACAATGAGACAGCTTGAGAAGAAAGGAATCTATCTCAAGCTTTGACGGGGAGTGCAGTCAACACTTGACCAACAATACGGCTCCAATGAGTCGTCGCTGTTGAAACGTCGAGATGTATATATGGGTCCTTCCAACATTGCTGATCATCCCTATGAAATCAGAGAGGATCTCCCCTTCGTCGGCCAGCCTCCTTGAATCTCTTTATCACTAAATGTCGAGCGAATCCCAGTCTCAATAATGACACTGGTCAATTTTTCAAGAGGAAACAAGTGAGTACTGGCCTAGCCAGGTCCTTTGTGATTGGAAAGAGAATTGCATAGTTCCGTAGGCTGTGAGAGGAGAACAGCTTATGCGTAGTTACTTCAGAGGCTTTCGGGGCGCTGCTTTGAGCCTTTATGTCTTAGTCGCCTGGCCCAGTGTCGCCTGCAATCCAAAAGCGGAACAAGTACGAGGGCCGAAAAATTCCCCGGCCGCCGAGAAAGTTTCCGCACCCACATTAGACGAGATTGATTGTTGGCCCCGCGGGATCGCTGATGGTGAAACCAACAGGTCGATTTCAGGGGTGAAGTTGGAAATCCGCGATCTAGATAAAGTTCCGGACACTGACTCCCTCAAAAAAATTCGGGTTTTGTGGCTCAGCACCGATAAAGCTCCGGAGCCGGATTTCTGGTCGTCCCTTGGCCTACTTGAACTCAGAGTCTATGGGGATTGGTTGGATGTCGACACTCTCCATGCCATCGCCAAGATCTCGACTCTTCAGTCTTTGTCGGTGCAAAGCTCACTGTTAAAGCCGGGAGATTTACAGGCGCTTGGTCCTCTTAAAGCATTGAAACGTTTGAACTGGACTCACCGGAGGCTGAACCAAGGAGACTTGAAAGCCTTACAGACGTTTACGGCGCTTGAGCAGTTGGATTTGACCGGTACGTCTCTCACTGACTCGGACCTGAGCGTGTTGGAACCCCTTTCAAAACTGCGATCTTTGAGCTTGAGTGCTTGTCCGTTGAAGGGCAACGGTCTCACTGTGCTCCGAAAATTCCGGGTCCTCACGGATTTAGATCTCCATGAAAGCCAAGTCTCCGATGAACATCTGGAAACTTTGTCTCTTTGTCTTGCCCTGGAAAACCTGGACCTTTCGGGAACCCGAGTGACCGGGGATGGACTGCGCTTTCTCAGCGCTTCAAAAGCACTTAAATCCCTGGATCTCTCAGACACCCCGTTGCAGATCTCGACGCTGTCCCTGATCAAAAATCATCCGAGCTTGACCGACTTGTCCCTCGCTGGTGTGAGAGTTGGAAAACACTTATCAGAGCTTCTGCAAAAGCTACCGAATTTACGGCGCCTGGATCTTATGGAGACAGGACTCACCAGAACAGACTTAAAATCCCTCAGAACGACGCTGAAGGACTGTGTCATCGATTGCGAGGAGGATAATGATGAATAGAGCGACTATTCAACGGCTTTTCGTGGCCTTCTTTTTATCACTCGTCGCTGACACCCCGAGTTACGCGGACGACGAAAGCGCTGCGAACAAGACTGAAGCTGAATTTCGAAGTGTCATTGATTCAGTGCAAGAGACCAAGGAGAAAGTCGATCAACTCCGTTCGAATCTTCACAAGGCATACAAGGCCACAAAGACCCTTCGGGATCCACGACAGCGAAAGCTATGGAAAAGCCGCATACGAGGTCTCCAGAAGCACCTCAATAAGTATTCTAAGCTCTTTGCTAAGTTCGGAAAGTTCTCGAAGAATGTCACTGACGGCTTCGATGCCATTCGAGCGTTGCAAGAGCTCAAGGCAAAGATCTCAGGCCGTCGTGGTGGTGGTATGGCGAAATACCTGGACGTCCTGGCCAGGGTGGGTGAGAAATTTGGGGATAAAGTGCCCTGCATCGGCAAAGCGGTGGCTTGGTATGGCAAAGAGACCCTGAAGTTATTGGATAAGACTGATCAACTGGCTCAAGATCTGGAAAAGCGGAATCAAGGCATGTTTGGTATCGGTCAGACCGTCCACAGCGACGATCTGCGCTATCAATCTTTAGTTAACTTGTATGGGAGAAAACTGGCGGATTCCGGAACATGGGCCCCGGTCCTCGGACGGTCAATCTATCGTCTCATTGGGCAGGATCAAGGCAAGCACTGTTTGATTTGGGATCAGGAGAATAAGAAATGGTACAAGATTGACGGCCGCGTCCCAGTAGAACAAATGTATCACGAAGCGCTGTTGGCGGGAAAGCGATTGAATGCGAGAGAGCTCCATGGCTTGGCCAGCCGCTATGGTCCACTTAAGATTCGAATTGAATCCGCCGACCGTTTCTACAAGACGTTGCAGAAAATGAGACATAGCTTTGACTGGGAGATCTATCAGGCCTTTAACAGAGTCAACAGCAGGCATAAGTCGAAACTATGGACCATGCTCCATCGCCTCGATCAAGAAGAGTTTCGTGCGCGCTATCTGCATGATAAGAGTTTTCGAGCGTCAATGGATTCCCTTCTTGGAGAGCTTCGCAAAGAACTGATCGGGAAAAAGCGGGACCAATGTTTGAAAGCCTTGCAACGGAGTCTGAACCCCACTGAGAAACGACGGCTAAATAGATTGCGGGATCGCTCTGAGGTGTTGCGAAACAAAATCAATGGATTTCAGAAGGCGATTGCGTCCATTGTGAAGGATGCTAAAGACGGCCTCTTACACCTCAAAAAGGACATTCTGGCCACTGAAATGGCGATTCAGGCGCAGATAAAAGCGGGTCTGGCTTTCATCGCTACATGTCAGAAGAATGCTGCGGCGGCAAAGAATCCCGAAGCTCGCAAGGTCTGGCAACAACGCGCCAAGGAAACACAATCGATGCTGGCTGATGGGAGCTTCCTTCGCGTCTGGTACAACTCACCACGGAGCGGTCCCGAACGTCATATGAGGATCAAAAGCCGTCGAGAGCGTCAGAAGAAAGCCCGAGAGGTGGCTCAAAGCTTGGTGAAACATGTTGCTTCGGGGGAAATGACGAGCTTTGATACTCGTCATTGGGGCGTTCGTAAGCTGTTCGGCGTCACTACATTGAAGCGTTATCGCGAACTGATTCAGTTGTGCTCAAAGGAAATGAGTGGGATAAGCAAACAGTATCAAATTCTTGGGCGCGAACTGAGTCCCGTAAAAGCTTGGGAGGAACCAAAGTTGTCAATTCCAAAAGAGCTGCTTAAAGAGAAGTGATCCCCAGTCTTTCACTTGGGATAGTGCCCATTGAAAAGTGAAGTCTAGGAACGGAGTCAGTGGAAGCGTAGGGTCAAGTGGATTCGAGGATTCACTCAGAATTACTGATACTTCGTGTGTTGGCAACAACCCTCGACTTGGCCGCTCTTCAGCGACTTCTGACAACAAACAGGCATTTTCGCGATCAGTCCTGCTGATTTCTTACAGCAGGCCTCTGTGCTCGACTCGCTCACGCCGCCCTTGCAACAGCCCTTCATGTTTTCAGCTTTCTTGCCAATGTTTGCCGCGCAACACTTGTCCATTTTAGAAACGATCTCTTTGGTCTTTTTACAACAGTCCTTTGGTCCTGACCTTTCCTCTTTGGCGGCCTCAGTCTTTTCCGCGCCGTTATCGGACGCTTCTTCGGCGGCCTTCCTGGTGTTGGCCTTAAGGTCTTCCATGGCTTGGCAGCCTGTAAAAGATAAAGTTAGTATGAGAGCAAAGAGAACATATAAAAATGCGCGCATTGGAAGACCTGTTCTTCTCGGAATTTGAGATTGGGACGGACGCCATCATAACGTCCAGATAAAAATGCGGCTAGATGAGACTTTGATCTTTGTGGTCCATGGAAGAAGCGCCCCTGAGAAAAAGAGCGTCATCGCTTAAACTGTTGGCAGCTACGATAAATCCCGCGAGCGCTGAGAGGTTTTTGAACATGGACTCACCCCAGACCCCCGTTGAAGCCCCAAGGAGAACCCGTCTTTGGCCAGCTTTTGGCATACCATTCTCCGCGGTGGGGGCTTCTCTATTGGCGTGGCTCTATTCACCGGTGATCATGATCCTGTGGATCCTTTTCACACTTCTGGGATGCGTTGCCTGGCTTCTTTGGATCTTTCGGTACTCGCGCCTGAGTCGCAAAGGGCAGTTGTCATTTTTACTCCTGCCAATCTTGATCGTCGCGGTTCTCGTGGCTGTGCTGCGAGTCGATTACTTCGACGGCAATACCATCCCGGTCTTTGTTTGGCGTTGGGACGAGGTGCCCGTTGTCGATGTTCAGATCAAGGATAGCAAAAAGGGCAAGACAGTGGATCTGGTGACCACCACGGCGCTCGATGTCCCTGAATTTCTTGGTGTCGGGCGTGTTCCGGTTTTCAAAGGAGTCAACCTCGATCCGGATTGGACAAAAAGTCCTCCGAAAGAATTATGGAGGCAGCCCATTGGTGAAGGTTATGGATCTTTCGCTGTGGTAGGCGAATATGCCGTAACTCAGCAACAGCGAGAGGACGAGGAGCTGGTCGTCTGCTATCACTGGCCTACGGGGGAAGCTCGGTGGGGCCAGAACAGTGGCGAGCGTCAGGAAAAAGCCGACCACTCGATTTGAAAAGGTTCAGGAACAAAAGGCTCTCGCCAGCGCTGGCAAAGTGAAAGAC
>JARGOJ010000482.1 GCA_029210225.1 Planctomycetota bacterium | reverse complement strand
GATCCTCGTCGGTCCTGAGAGTCGCGGTAGCTCTCCCATTCGAATGCCCCGCGATCCCGAGAGTCGTGTCTCAACGAGCACCCCGGGGCTTTATCCGATGGGGGAAGGAGCAGGCTTCGCTGGCGGAATCATGAGCGCGGCTTTGGACGGGGCCCGGAGCGCCCAAGCGGTTATTGAACAGTATCAGTGTCCGAATGAATGAACGCTGATTTAGCTGTTTTTCGGTGACTGCTTCAGACTTCGTTTTTCAGCGGGGTCAACGTAGTGATCGGCGAGGTGTGCCTGATAGCACAGGGCGATCAGTTGGAAGTCCGACATTTGCTTGAGAACCGCAAGGAAAGCCGGATCGCTGACTCCTTGTTTGGCCCGCACTTCTTCAACGGGGTCGAGGGCATAGGATCGAAAAGCTTTGCGTTTACGGGCGCTGGCGTACCAATTCTGCGCGGCAAAAATGACGGTGAAGACGTTGATGTATAGCCACCAAAATGACCAGCCTATCCCAAGCGAGACGAGCAATCCGAAGAGGCAGAACATAAGGATGAGCGAGGGAATCCTAAGGACTCCTGAGGTCTTACTGATGCGCTCGTTCGCGATCATGAGCCGCCCCATACTGTGTTGATCATTGACGAGATCATCAGGCAGAAAGGGACAGTTTCGAACATTGAGCTCGCCGTCTTTTCGAGAGACGATGATGGCTTCCCCATCTCTGGGGAGATGCTCTGAGATCTTTTCATAGTCAAAGTAAGACATGGCATGGGTCCTTATTTGCCAGCGCCGAGTCTTTCGAGAAGGTCCTTCGCCTCAGTCAAAGAGTCGTCGTCTTGCAGGGCGAGTTGAGCAGCGGCAATGGCTTCTTTCTTCTTGCCGAGTGCTTCATAACACAGAGCTAGACCAAGATGACAGAGCTCACGAGCAAGATACTTTGTCTTGATGGCCATCTCATAGGCGCTGCGGGCGTCCTTCCATTTCTTTGTATGTCTCAGAGCTTCAGCGAGATAGAAGTTTGATTCAGGGACAAAGGGGTTGATGAGAGCGACGTCGCCAAGCACGGAGATCAGGTCGTTCCAGCGCTTCTTTTCATAGAGTTCTTTGCCAACTTTAACTCGGGATTCGAGGTCCGCAGAGTCGCGGAGACAGACTTTGACGAGTTCTTCAAGGGCCTTGGCTTTGTCACCGAGTTTGAGGTAGCAGGTTCGAAGCTGTCTGTGAATCGCGGCTTCCGGGGGGATCATGCGAGCGACGGCTTCAAGGTGAAGGGCGGCGGTCTTGTAGTCGTTCTTTTCAATGGCCAAAGCCGCGAGGACGCTGTGAATATGAGGAAGGTCGCTTGCTCCGAGCTTGAGCGCTTTTTTGAAGTGATCCTTCGCCTTATTCAGCTTTCTATTTTTGAGTGCGGAGAACGCAAACACGGCTTCGGCGTCGCCGAGGGCTTGTCTTAGGATGAGGACGTCCCCAGCTAAGGTCTTTGCCGCCCCGGCTTGTCCGCCGCCTAGACTGGCTCGCCCGCGGAGCAGATAGCCTTCGAGGAGAGTTTCGGCGCGGTTTTTGACATCGAGGGCCATGGTTGAGGCGTCGGCGGATTTGTCGAGGACCCGGTAGACGCGAGCGAGGCGGCCGCGTGTTTTGAGATCCCAAGGTTGGATGATGGTTTGGTCGTAGAGTTGGCGTCGTTCACGGTTGAGCACGACGCCTTGCATCATTTGGGCGAAGGGGTTTGGCGCGAGCACCGATTGGGGATAGCCAGCGAATTTCTTATCGAGGAAACGGAGGAAGCGGCGGTCGAATTCTTCCTGGGGCATTTTGAAGGTCGATTCGACAGCGTCCTTTTGGCTTTTCCCCGACCCGAAGGCATCTAAGAGCTTAAGGATTTTTCGGAAGCCCCAGGTTTCGTCGATGAACTCGCAGATCATGCCACCCTGGTAGTAGCTCATCATGACCTGGCCGTTGAATTTTGGCTTGCTAAAGCCCGAGTCAAATTCGGCGAGGGGCAGTATGAGGCCGCCTCGTCGGGCAGTCATGAGGGCTCGGTCGTACTCCCGCACCCATGTTGGACGCCCTCTGGATTCTTCATAAACGGAGAGCCCTTCGGTGAGCCAGCGAGGCACGCGGTTCTTGGTGCGAGTCAGGGTGACGACGTGGCCATATTCGTGCCAGAGAGTGCGCCCCCAAGAGTGCTTTCCGAGGCGCTTTTCTTTGGCGGAGAGGATGGTCATGGTGTTGCCGAAGCAGACGCCGAGGGCGCCGATGAAGGGGAGACCGATTGAGCGGGCGGAGAAGTCTTCGATTTTGGAGAAGAACTCGACGTGGACGGTTTTGGGTTTGGCGCCATATTTATCGCCGAGGGTCTTATAGGCTTCTTCGAGAAGGTCCATGATGAAGGGAGCGCTTGGCGCTTCTTCGGCGGGGAGCTTGAGGACAAAGTGCTCGGTCTTGTAGGTCTTGTAGAGTGTCGGGTCGTTGATCTTGGCGAAGACCTTGAGCGTGTTCCAAACGTAGACGTTGAACGGGTCTGCGTCGGAGGATTTCTTGAGGATCTCGACGCCTTTTTTGTTGAAGCCTGTGCGAGTGAGGTTGAGTCCGTAGGTTGAGAGCGCCGGGTGATAGGCTGGGTCGAGGTCAAGGGCGCGCTTAGCGAGGTCGCGGGCTTCGGCGTAGCGAAAGCGTCCCCCGACGATGTCCGCGATGGTGGCGAAGTAGCGGGCGCAGCTCGGGCGATCTTTCTTGAGGATGGCCCATTCTTCTTCGAGCTTGTCGAGCTTCCCTTGAAAAACACAGAGGGCGCCACGGACGGCTCGGATATTGATATCGATAGCGTTGCGTTTGAGGCCTTGTTCGGTGAGCGCCCATGCCTTTTCGTAGAAGCCGTCGCTTATTTCGAGCATCGCAAGGGCGGCGAGGGCTTCGGGGTAATTGGGGTGAACGGCTAAGGCTTCATTGAGGTGGAAGCGCGCCAACTCGAAGCGTCTAAAGCCCAGCTCGTAGGAGCTGAGTAGAGCGGTGGCGAGGGCGACGCGGAGGTGAGGAGAGGATCGGTTGATTTTTAGGGCGAGCTTGAGGACCTTGCGGGCGTCGGCGAAGTTGAACTTCTCCGAGTAGATTTCTCCGTAAGCGATCCATGTTGGGACGTGACGCTTGTCGGCGCCGAGGGCTTGGTCGAACATGAGTTGGCAGTATTTGAACATGGGACGTGAGAATTGTTTTTTGACTTCAGGGCAGAGGTCGAGCCCACGACACGCCATGCCGATGATGTAGAGCTCGTCGGCGGAGAGGGCGGCTTTCTTCTCGTAGAAGTTGAGCAGCCTGAGCCATTGCTTGCCGGCTTCATCCCGGGCTTTGCGGTCGAGGTAAAGCCAGCCGACACGCATGCTCGATTCGAGCCCCGCGATGGAGTCGGGGTTTTGTTTGATCGCCGCGCCATAGTGGAGGATGGCCTTTGTCATCGCTCCGGTTTCTTCGTGGAGGCGGCCAGCGAGGAAGTTGAGGTCGACGTTGAGGGCCTCTTTTTTGAGCGCGGCGTCGAGGATCTTTTTTGCGTCGCTGTGGCGCCCGACATCGAGGAGAAGAGAGGCCTTCCAGGTCTGTTTTTCGATGCTCTTTGAGTCTTTAGCGATGAGTTCGTTGACGACTGTGAGGGCTTGAATATAGCGACCTCGACGCTGTAACTCTTTGACCAGCGCTTCGGGGTCCTCCGGGAGTTCGGGGCCCTGATCTTTACTATCACCGTAGAGGGAGTCGAGGGGGTCATCCTGTGCGAAGACCGGGGCGGCGATGGATAGGCAAAGAAGAAGGAAGCAAGCCGAACTGATGCGCATGGGCGGATCCTTTTCGAGAGGGAGGTCTTGTTGGTCACCATAGTTTAAACGTATGAGCGCCGAAACCGATGGGTATCGCCAAAAAGTTCACGAGCTCTTTGGGGATAAAATTTGAGGATCATGCTTTGGAGAGATGCTCACTGTTTGGTTCAAAGGGAGTAAATAGGCCCTTTACAAAGTTGTTACAGAGATTTTAAGCAGAGGCAACGTTTTAGGAAGAGACGGGTGAGACAATTTCCCGCCAAACAGTTCGCGGTTTCGGACGATATACTTGAAAGAAAATATTCTCACTTGGGAACCCAGTCGACCCTTACCGTCGTCTGATAAGACTGACAAGTAATTGTCTCTTTCTTAGAGTTAGAGAACCGATAGCTTCAACGTTTAAGGATTGAGTTTATGACGCAACGAGTAAAACGCCTGCTCTTACCGCTTTTGTCGGGTTTGCTCATCACAACTCCATGCCTGGCCCAGCAAAAGAACCAGATCCGATTCCCTGTAAGCGAGGAGTTGAAACTAACCTTAGATGTTGCTGATCGTCTGATGGCGAAGGGCGATCATGAAGAAGCGCTCGAGCTTTACCTCAAAATGATGAAGCGGGATAACAACCCAAAAGAGTCGAACTTTATCTTGGAGATGGGCAACACCAAGAAGAGGAATCCTTATCAGGCGTTCAAGCCTCGGCGTTTTGTGGGACTGCGCGCTCATATTCAAGAGAAGCTCAAGAAGTTGCCGGTCAAGGTCCAGGACATATACCGCGAGAAAAATGATTACCGGGCCAAGGCCTTTTACAAAGATGTCCTCTTCAACGGTTCTGAAGCGGCGCTTGAAAGGTTCTACGCCGACTATGCGATCTCTAGTTATGGAACAAAGGCGCTGACACGCTTGGCGACCATCTCTTTTGAAAAGGGCAACCTCGACCGCGCTCATCGCTACCTCGACATGCTCTTGCAGGATCACACGTCAACGCTTGACCCTGCGGAGATTCGCGCCGTCAAGCGCCAGAAGCTCATGTGTTTGATAGGCCTTGGGCGTTTGGAAGATGTGAAAGCACTCTGTGAGACGCTCTCCATACGGGGAAAAGATGCCCGCCTGAGCTTCGGCGATTCCGTTTTAACTCGGGCTCAAATCGAAGAGAGAACCGCACGCTTCAAGGGCAGCTTGGCTCAAAAAGAGAACAAAGAGCTGTCTCATATTCGTGGGCAGGCTCACCACGCCAACAACTACGACGCGTCGCTTTGGATCGGCCGAGCGCGTTTTATGCCGAAGTCCTACAGCAGCCCACAGCGGCGCCGTAGCTTCAATCGCAACAACCGCTTCCGGCCATACGGTTATACTCGTCCTAAGTCCAACAGCAACGCGAACTCAACCTTGCCGATCGTCCTCGAAGCCGAGCGACGGGTGAAGGGGCAGAAGGGGGAGAAGGGACGGACGGTCAAGCAACCGATTGCGCTGTTAAGCACAGGAACCAGCCTCGACACGATTTGGCTCAATGACGGCAGCCGCGGACCTCGCATCCTCTTGCCAAGCACGAGCTACTATGTTGAAGACAACGACAAGGTGCTCCATGGCGGCGCGGTGAGCAATCGCATTTTTGTGACGAGCTTCGTCTCTCGCGTCAACAACGCTGAGAACTACAAAGGGATTCCCATAAAAGTGAACCTCCCTGTCAGGAAGTTGGCCGCCCTCGATACAAAGAACTGGCGTTGGATATGGAATCACCAGCAAATCCTCAAAAACACTCCCTTCGCGAAGGCAAGCTTCCCCTCTCCTCCCGTCATTGTCGACGACACGATTTACGCCGCAGCGATCGTCATTGAGGGCTTCGTGCGCTCCTACGTTTTGGCCTTCGACCTGAAGACTGGGAAGATTAAGTGGTCCACTTGGATTTGCTCCGGGCAGGTCGAGCAGACCATGTTTGGTGAGCACGCTCGCGAGCCTCTCGTCTCATCGGTCGCTGTCAAAGACGGTCGAGTCTTTCACTGTTCGTCTTTAGGGGCTATGGCCGCCTTGGATTCCCGTACAGGCAAGCCGATTTGGATGACCTCCTACGAGCAGATTGAGATCGAGCCTCCTCGCGGATACTACCCCGTTCAACGATCACTGGGTTGGGCCAATAACCCGCCGCTTGTTTGTGACGGCATTGTTGTGGCAACCCCCCTCGATTCAAATTATGCCGTGGCTTACGACATTAAGACAGGCAAGCGGGCTTGGCGTTACCCAAGGCGTCGCTTAAATAACACGGAGTTGAGGTACATGGTCGGAGCGAGCAATGGCCACGTTGTCTTCGCCGGGAGCTCGGTTGTCGAGTGCTTGACGATCAAGGGCGGGAAGTTCAAGTGGGCTTACAAACGCTTCTTCAACGAGAAAATAGCTGGGCGCGGTGTGATCGCAAATGGTCGTGTTTGTCTCTCTATATCTCCACAGGGCACCGGTTATCCTTCGAGAGTTTGTCAGTGGAATTTGAAAACAGGGAAGTTAGCTCGTACGGAGCGAACTTCAGGAACAAAGGGCGGCGATCTGGCCATGTTTGGGGACACCATCCTCATACTTGAAAAAGGCTTGATCAGTGCTTTCGAGAACAAAGAACCTCAGCGTCGATCGCGAGACTTTTAGGACTTAGTCAAAGGAATATCATGTCCAAGATGAGACCTTCTCAATTCATACGACGCGGCTTAGGACTCGCATTGATCCTCGGCTTTGTCTGTGGCCTCGATGTCCTGGCCCAAGACTGGGATGATGACAAGCCTGCCGAAAAGCGCAAAGTCGCGATTATTCGCGGCAAAGGTCACCTGGTGACTCCGCGAACTCGTCGGGCCATAGAAAAAGGTCTGCGTTATTTGGCGCGCCGCCAAAACGAAGACGGCTCTTGGTCCGATGGAATCGGTCGCAAGGTGAATCACCAATATCTCAATCACTACGGCAAGCATGTGGGCGTAACCTCCCTCGCTTGCATGGCGCTCATGAGTGGCGGAAGCCTCCCAGAGCGTGGTCGCTATGGGGAAGAGGTCGCCTCTGGCCTGGATTGGGTTGTCGCGAAGGTCAAGCAGGATGGCTTTGTCG
>JARGOJ010000481.1:227-6899 GCA_029210225.1 Planctomycetota bacterium | reverse complement strand
ATATCAGACTTTGACCAAGGTTTCAATGAAGCGATCATTGAATGCCTTAACAGGATCAAGGCGCTTCGTAATCCTCGCCGTCGAAAGTGCGATGTCATGCGTTCAATTGGGCGCGAGGATCCGAGTGAGCGAATGGCTGTAAACACCTACGAAGAAGTGCTTGACGTCATCAGAGAGATAAGGGACGAGCAATGAGAGAAGAACCAATTAAATTACTCTCAACGCGCCAGTTCGCTGATCGGCTTGAGGTCGTCTCTGAAACTGTCCGGCGCTGGATTAAATCAGGACTGATTAAGCCTTATGGAAAAACGGTCGCGGGGCACTATCGCTTTACTGAAGCCCAGGTCCAAGAGGCCCTGAACCGCTATCAAGTCATTCACAAGAGTCAGTCTTTTGATATTTCGCGCCATGTTCAAACGGCGCTTCAAAAAGTAAAAATGAGACGCCGAGCAAGCTGAGGGGAGTTTATATGTGGGTGGTCAGTGTCACGAAGCCGAGGAAGAATGACGGTCAATACCTCTATCTTCGCGCCAGGGTCAAGCACCAGGGCAAGTGGATCGAGAACCGAGTCTCGGCAAATACGACCGATCAGAAAGCGGCCGAGGAGCTGGCCAGGAGTTGGCAAAGGGATCTCAACTCACTGCCTTCCGATGGCGAGTTCAAGACCTTTGAGCAGGTCCTTGAAGCTCGCATCCGTGACATGGAGTCTTCGCGCAAGTCAAAGAAGAACACCATCGCAGGTTTCAAAAACGCCAAGAAGGCCTTGTGCGCCATCATCGGAGACGTGCTCATCGAGGACTTTGGGAAAGCTCACATAAAGAAAGCGCGCCGCGAGCTGCTCGAGCACCTGGCGCCGATCACCGTCAAGACCTATGAATCAAACGCGGCCGCATCATGGCGCTGGGCAGTTGAGGAAGAGCTGATCGATAAGCCTTGGCCAGAGTTGAAGAAGGTCAAGGCCAGGCCCTCGGGCAAGAAGCGTCCGTACACCGATAAGGAAGTCGGCGAGGTTCTCGAATGGATCAGTGGATATAGAGGCGGCCGATACCTTCCAGCCGTTTCTTTTCTGGCTGATACAGGTCGCCGCGTCTCTGAGATCCTCGCGGTGAAGGGCGCTGATATCAATCGGCAGGCCAGCACGGTCACGATTAAGCAGCGCAAAGCTGGCAAGCAGCTCAATGTGTCGATCCCCGTGCCTCCCTCGACTATGAAGCTCCTTCCCTCAATTCCAGTCGACGGCTTCGCCTTCGCGAATCATGGGCGCTATGGCAACGCCGCGAAGCCAGATCATTCGATCCCGATTCGGCGCGAAACGATTTTGACGGTGATAAAGAAAGCGGTGAAGGCCCTGGGGATTCCCGACGGAGATCGCTTGGACACTCATTCATTCAGACGGGCTTTTGTGGCCAGCGCTGAGCGCTCCGGTGTTCCTGGAGATGTTGGCCGTCGAATCACGGGTCATGAAACCCAGGCGATGTGGGAGCATTATCAGAGTCAAGCTGTTGGGGATAATCTTCACCAGGCGGTGAATGCGATTCATGACAAAAGGGCGAGTTTGTCGCCGAGACCCTCCCAACGACCCTCCCAATCCTCCCACGATTTTGAGAAGCTGTCAGAGCTGGAAGTGAGTAAAATCAAAGCTTGTGACCGGGAACGATCCGGTGGCCTCATCTTTACGAACTCTATTCTGATTGAGCGCCTAGACCCTAATAAATCAAAAGGTTCAGCGAAAAACCGTTGGGAGGGTCGTCGCGATCTCGGGGAACAAACCGGAGATCAACCGATTGGTATTTGGGGGAGGGATGACCCTCAAGTTGTGGCTATTTCGAAGTGGGCCTCCGAAGATCCGGGGGCGATGAAAAGACTCCTCGACGACCCCGTTTTACAAAAATTTGTGAGGGAAGCGCTGCTCGCCTTCGGCTTGATCGGATCCGATCCTCGACAGAAGGAAGCGTGATGGCTGCCAAGCATGCCACCGCTAAAGCCAGGGCCAAGCGCCTAAATGAAAAGCCTCTGGGACGCCCTATCAACGAGGTGTTTCCCCCGGAATTCAAGCGACTAGACGACGCTTGGAACCCTTGGAAATATCGACAGGGCCGAGAGCCCCAGGCCGCCGAGCTCCCTCACAATCCAAACGACCCCACCGACCCTCCTGAATGGTTCCGGCAAGAGTATGCCAGGAAGCCAAAGGACATCAATGAAACCAAGCCAAAGCAAAGGAAAGAGACCATGGAAGCAACCAAGATGACCCGGGCCAACGTGCTGCGCGAGGACCTCGACTTATCCCACGTAACCGAGCGAAAGGGAAGTTTCTTCCTTACTGATTGCAAGGCTTGTGGTGAACGGATGAAGCTCCCGAGGCTCAGCGACAACTGGACGCAGGAGAACGTGGAGCGATGCCGACCATGCATTTCCAAAACGGAGGAGCAGGATCAAAGCAATGAGATCTTGGTCGAGGCCAGTGAGGTCAAATCGATAGAGCCCACAGGTCGCTCGGTGAGCAACTTCGGGAACTGGGTTGAGAAGCCATGGTTTCCAGCCAAGACTGAACAAGGCTGGCCAGCTGAAGAAACCATGGAGGCCATTTCCGCGAACACCAGGCAGTACAAATCTCATAAAAGGAAACTTAAGCCGGCTAAGGCCAAAGAGGTCTCCAAATCCGTCGCTCCGGAGAAGCCAAAAGCGGCTGATCCAAAGGCAATTGATCGGCTGTGCAAGCTCTACGATTTGAAGTGCATGATCATTTGGGCAATGAATGACAGCAACGCCGATTTTGAGCCCATTGAAAAGGTCATCGGTGAGCTTATTTCTGACGCTCGCACAGAATCCAAGGAGGCCTAAGCCATGGCTAACCAATTCACCAAAACTCTAGAGACTCTCAGGAAAGTTAAAGGCTGGACCATTCAGCGAGCTGCCGACGAAGCTGGCATTTCAAAGGTCTATTACTGGGAGATCGAGAAGGACCAGAAGAAGAGCCCCAGCATCGAGACCGTCATTGGCCTGGCCAAGGCCTTCGGCGTTTCTATGGACGAGCTGACGGGCATGAAGCCGGTTGTGAAGTGCGAACGATGCGGCGGAAATGGATATCACGAACGGGAAGAGGTGGCGGCGTGACTGATAAAAAGACAGATTGCATAAGCCAGAGAAAGACAGCTCTACTCAGAGCCATTCCCGGTAAGACTCTTCTTGAAAAATCCCAGGCGATGGGCTTTGCCAATCAAGGGAGCCTGAGCCGCTGGAAGAACAGGAAAGTGAACAGCACGGTTGAGTCTCTTTTGATGGACTGCTTTGACGTGATGAGCGAAGAGAGGCGGAGAATATTCATTGAGGACGGGCTTAGACTGAGAAGAGGCTGGCCAAGCTGATATTCGCGGCATATTCAGTGGATAAGGAGTGGGCGTTCTAGTGGCGCCCTGGGCTTCACTGAATAGAAAATATCGCCGGGCCGTGTTAGTCTTTTGGGTAACAACCAGGAGGTATCATGGCCCGAGATCGTTCAGAGCGCAGACGCCGTCGACCAGTCAAGAAACCATCGATAGCGCTGCCATTGGCGCTGGTGGGTGGAGTTCTGCTTTTAGGCGCTGGAGCCTTCTTCGCCTTGGGCAACCAGCCAAAGAGAGAGGGGGACAGTCCCTCCACTAAAGAGGCAAAGAGACCCAAGGGGAAGAAGACAAAGCCGAGCAAAAACAACGAAGAGCGACCCTCCATTGTCAATCCGGCGCCGCAAGCCAAATCTAAAACAAACCCAAAATCAGCGGCGAAGAAGGAGCGCCGTGAGTTGCCAAAAAAGGTAATCATAAGAGTCCCCGACCTAAATGATGTCGCCGAAAAACTCATGGAGATTGAGCTAAGAAAAATCGCTGCAAAAAATGCCGCCGCTGGGCGAACACTGAGCGAGAAACAATTGCGAGATTTGAAAAAATGGTTAGTGAAACCGACGAGACGAGAAGCGGCAGTCTATGTGTCGATCTATCGGATAGGGAAAGAATTGGGGGCCTCTCAAAAACTAATTGACGACACCATAGCTCGCTTCACGCAGCTCGCCAAGCACAGCACAAGCCTCCCCATTGGTAGCCACGACGACAGCATCAGGGCGCACATGGAGCGGATGATTGACGCAGAGAAGAAGGTTGACAAGGCTTTGCGCGGTAACTAGCCCGGGATTGCCTTTTTCGAACTACTTGTCGCGCTTTTCTAGATCGCGAATCCTGGCGAGGATTCGCTCGTATTTTGCTTCCATTTTGTCGGCATAACTCTGGTGATTCTGCCTCGTCCATCTGTCCACGGTCGCCCTGTTTAAGCGGTCTAGATTGGACTCCATCGCCTGAATCTTGTCGTTTGTGACCTTCACCCGCTCCCCAAGAACCTGGATAGAGCTGTATATCATGATGCCCTGGCCGAGCATAGCCGCTAGGACGATGGGAACGACGGCCATCGCGACCTTCTGGATGATTGGGCGGTCTTTGTCTTCGATGGTCATCTTGACTCCAGTGCGCGGCAATATCGCGCTATTAAGTGGTCTTTGGCGCCGTCGGTTCCAGGCTTGCCGAAGTCGAGCCAGCGGCCTCGGAGCCTGTCTTTGAAGACGGTCCACCAACCCGGCGCATGGAGCAGCTCTCCGGATTCTGTCAGTAAGTAACGTTGACCCGCATGGCGATATCCAAACAGCGCCGGGGGGATTCTGGTGACTGCATCATTGTTGTTCTCGTGGCGATAGAGTTTATCACCAAGAAAGTTGTTCAGACGCTTCGTGAAGGCTCGACCGCCGACTCTGGGAGAGCCGAAGGTGTAAACCGTGGGAATGATCAATTGCTGGCACAGAGCAGCCGCGCACAATTGAGCGAGGGCTCCGCCGAGACTGTGCCCAGTGATAAAGATCCTCTTGCCCTTTTGCTGGGCCTGCTCAAGCATTACATGGGGAGAGTTTCCACTTCTCCACAAGCCAAGAAATGCGCGGCAAAAGCCTCGATGAACACCGCCCCAGCCCATGAAATTTCGACGGCAAAATCGAGCGTCAGTTTTTACGTCCGCCAAGCTGGACGTTCCCCGAAAGGCCAACACGACGAACTCTTTGCCCTCCAAGATGATCGCCTCGGTCTCACCCACCGCGAAGGGATAGCACTTCAGGCCCCAGTTGAAGGCAGTTCTCACGCAATCACGCGGCGACTCGTAAGCCAGCTGGGACGCCCGAGCCAGCGCGTAGGCATTGACTTTTGAATATCGGCGAGAGGTCGAAAAGTTATGGAACGGGTTTTTAGCCATGGCAAATCACCATCTTGTTTCCGCCTGTTCCGTCGGCGCCGTTGCCTCCAGAGCCCTGGCCAGCTCCACCCGAGCCGCCCGAAACATCGATTAACTCAAGAAGGTCTGACTCGCTCAATGGATTGCCGTCCTGGTCCTCGGCGGTCTGGTAAACAAGGCAGACGAAGCCGCCACCGCCGCCACCGCCACCGCCTGATCCGTCGTTGAAACCTGCGCCGCCATTTGACCCCAGGGACCGAAACAGCGCCCCGCCTGAAGTGTCCAAGACGAGATGGCGCGCCACGATAACCATCACGCCACCGCCCGAGCCACCGCCGCCCGCATCGGACCCAGCGCCGCCACCTCCGCCGCCGCCACCAGCGCCGCCTTGATATCCGCTCAAATCTCGGTCTTGTCCGTGGAGCAAAGCTTCTAAAAACCGTGGGAAATAGCTAGGTGCCGTGGCTGATCCGGCTGCCCCAGCTGATCCTGATGTTCCAGCGCCACCCGAACCGCCCGAACCCCCGAGAGAGGGACCGGCAGAAGTTCCCGCTGCTCCGCTCCCACCGCTTTGTCCGCCTTCACCTCCAGCTCCGGAGGCTCCATACCATCGCTCGGATGCACCACTCGCGCCTGCCCCGCCCTCATCGCCCCCAGCTCCGCCCTCGACGAATGTGTGGAAGTATCCGCCCGCTGATATCGTGAGTGTGTCTTTCACGAATACAGGAAGGCTCCGTGCGTTCATCGCGTCGGCCGTGTCGATAGTGAGGTTTTCATAGTATTTGACTGCTGAGAGATTGGTGAACGGTCCCGCTGTTGTGACATCGCCGTCATCGCCGTCGCCATAAGTCCCGATGCATAGTTTTCGGTCCCGTCCCCGGGAGTCGATCTCACTAATCAGCGTTCGCACACCTGTCGCGGGCGCGTGATAGGTCTCCAGACGATCCGTTGTGCTATTGCGAATTGTCCCGAAGCCTTTCCATTTGCCAGAGACGTCTGGATCGTCACTGAAGATGGGCTCGCCGTATACCGTGAAGGTATAATCCGAATGGTGACTGACAGCGACTTCGCTGAGGTTTTTATCCCCCGTCCTTTCGCTCTTAATGTGGTCCAAGGAAATGCCTGGAGGCATGATGTGCTTGCCGCCGAACAGGAAGGTCCCGGGTTTGTGTTGCCCATCGTCGTCCCCGGCGTCCTCGGCGTAGGTGGGATTTCCGGATTCATCGTAACTGCCGAAGAACTCCTCGCGATAAGAGAATGGGCGGGTTAGGTAAACCTCTTCGATGAATTCTCGGGGCGGTGTGCCGACATTCCGAAGGTCTTCATCGGGCCTATGAATGGGCGTAGGCTGGCCCATGCTCGCTGGCGAGACTGTCTCCATCCATGAAAAATTGTAGAGGCAAAGACGCTTCCTGTTTTCGCGGTCCTGGT
>JARGOJ010000481.1:0-217 GCA_029210225.1 Planctomycetota bacterium | reverse complement strand
GGTCAATCCCTAGCGACTTTTCAAGCTCCGCAAAATCACCCAACCTCACCCGCCCCTCCGGCTTTGGAGAGAATTGAAAGGGTTCCGAGTCACTAGGCGTCGGCAGGATTATGATCGGCTCGGGATTGAACTGCTCGGGTTCAGGCAATGGATCAGGATCGCTCGGAATTGGAATTATGACATCCGGGCCGGGGAAAACGGGATTTGGACCGAAGCC
>JARGOJ010000480.1 GCA_029210225.1 Planctomycetota bacterium | reverse complement strand
AGACATCGGAGAGGCCGCTGAGCAGGGTCAGAATCATTCCGTTCCCAATGAGCTTTAGCTTCCCGGCGCGATCAGCCTCGGCCCCCGCGTACCAAAGCTTCCCTGTCATAAGCTCTAAGCTTGCTCGGCAGCGCTCAAAGCTCTGCGCCGGGCCGCTGACAACAATCAAGCCTTTGGCCTCACGGCAAGCAACCGGGGACATAAAGATGGGCGCGGAGAGATAGTGAATCGATCGCTCGGCGCACCACTTCGCTCTCTTCGCGGTGCCCTCGGGGAGGTTGGTGCTGTGGTCGACAATGACCGCCTCGGGAGACAAGTGTTCAGCGAGCTCGGCGAGCACAGCATCGACCGCCGCATCGCTAGTCAAGGCCACATGAATCAAGTCCGAAGCCTTCGCCGCGTCTTTGAGAGACGGAGCAACAGAGGCTCCAAGAGCTTTCAGCGCCTCAGCTTTTTCAGGCGATCGATTCCAAACCGTGACCGCTTCACCGCGGCCGAGGGCCGCCTCCGCGAAGCCCGCCCCAATCAATCCAACGCCGATAAATGTTCGTGCAAGCAAGATTCCCTCCCCAGAGCAAAGACGTCCACAGAGCTTAAACGCTCGTAAGGCCGGCCATTATCAACTTCTTTAACCGATCGGTCAATGACAATTTTAACCGATCGGTTCAATAGACATCCAGGCCTTGAAAATGGGGGCTAGAGTTTCCTTAGGACTTCCAGCGAGGCTTCGATTTTTTGCTATGTCCCGACAGGTCGATCCGAACTTCCGTATCTCCTCTCCTCGATTTCGACGCCTGGCTCGACTTCTTCTGAAGCTCTAAGGATAATTCAAGCTCTTGGATGCGCTCTCGGTATTGCTTGATCTGTTGCTGAGCTTCGTCTTTGCGCTGGCTCTTTAGGAAGATGGCAAACTGCCGTGCGACAATTTTTAAGAAGCTGACATCGGCAAGAGAGAATTGTGGGCGCCCTTCATCGTATTCAAAGTACAAAGCGCCAAACAATTCCGATTGAAAGAGCAGAGGAAAACAGAGCACTCGCGCCTGCTCCTGCCTCCCGCCAACACCGCCGGGTAAGACAACTCGCTTCTCCGAGTAGACGGTCTCTAAAATCTCGGGGACAAAGAAGTCTTCGCCATATTGTTGATCGGGAGAGCTTTCGCAAACAACAATGGGGAGCGCGCTCGCCCAATTTCCCCCGACAAAGAGCAAAATCCGTTTGGCCTGACACAGGGGCACAATACACTTCAATATTCCCGCCAGAACTAATAAAGGTGACTTTTCGGGGAGTGTCAATTGAGTCACCATGTGCAAGAGCGCGTTCATATACTTATGGTCGCGCAAAACATCTCCGTGAAAGAAGCCAAGCAAAGCCTCGCGTTCAAGCCCTCGCGACCGCATCCCCGCACGCCAGGCGCGGGCTTGATTGCCGCCCTTCAGCCAGCTATGACAAAGCGCCTTGTGGGCAAAGTGAATCAATTGATCGACGTTTCTACTTTGGCTTGGAAACGCGGAGAGTCCGATAGAACAAGTTAAGGACAAAGATTGTTCGGCCACAACTAAATCGCCGAGCAGGGTCCTCAATTTCTCGGCCAGCTTCATTCCACCCTTGGCGTCAGTGTCGGGGAGACAAAGCACAAACTCCCGCTCACCATAGCGTCCAATGAGATCGGACTTCCTCGTGTAGTTCTTCAGGAAGGTCGCCACAGTCTTCACAATCTCTTCCACGAGTTGAGAGCCGTAGTCTTCAAGGAGAGATTCAAATTGATCGAGGCCAAACATTAAGAGGGATAGCGGTCGCTTTTGACTCTGGCACTGCTCCATTTCACGAGACAGAAATCGACAAAAGCTATCTCGGTTCAAGGTCCCTGTGAGCGGGTCCGTCGTCACCTGCCGGTAGGCTCCGGCGTTTTGCAGGGCCATCCCCGCCTGGGCCGCCATAATTCGAAGCAGCGGGCTCAGGCCTTCGGGATAATCGCGACCTCGCTTATCGAGGTAAACGTACGCAAATATCTTATCGTCTTTTCCCTGGGCGCGACGTTCGTCCTCGTGACTCCAGTGATAGACCGCAGACGCGCAGAGGGGGATGAATAAGTAAGCGCTTTGGCCCAGGCGACTCCCAGCCTTCGATTGATTCTGAATCAATAAATCGCCGTCCGCCGCGACCTTCCGAACCATTGTTCTCAGGCCATCTTTGTCAACGGAGGCCAATTGATCAAAGGGCAATTGAATATCAAAGGCCGGGTCAAAACCTCTGCGCTCTGTGGCAAGCAGAATAAGGCCCCGCACCGATCGTGTCTCGTGAATAAAGGTCTCTAATAGGAGCGGCAAGAGACAATCGAGGTCTAACTCTCCAGTCACGGCATGATTGAAATGGACAATTTGCTGAACCAACTCTTTATCTTGAATGACTCCTCTATGCCCCTCAAGATCATCATTGAAACCCTTAAATTTGCGGCTCTCCACGACATGAAAGCTATTCGAAGTGCGGCGCTCTCGCTGAGGACCCACCGGCGACATCGAGAGTTCTTTTCGCGGCTTGTTTTTACTCAAGACCCGGGGCGGCTGACTTTCCGACGCGGTGAGGAAGAGAAGGGTGTCGCCAAGGCGGGCGACGTCGCCGGGAAAGAGGAAACCCCTTTCAATTCTAACACCGTTAAGGAATGAGCCATTTCGACTCTCCAGGTCGTAAAACTTCACCTCCCCATCGGGATCGATGAAGAGCTTGCCATGATTTTGCGAGACTTGCTTGTCTTCTAATTGAACATCGTTGTCCAAGCCACGGCCCAGAGACAAAGTCCCAGACTCGTCCATCTCCACTGGCCACGTCCGACCGTTGTAGCTCAACCAAATTTGCATCTATCTACTCCCCAGAGCCCTGGCACTTCAGCCCCCATTTTTCCGCACTGATCCGTATAATGAAAGCAAAAAAATAGTGGCCCTATAGATAATCGGACAATAAGAGCCAAGGATGGCGAGTCATCCGGTAGGACATTCATGATTCGAAGAAGTGACGTCATCATTCTCAGCGTATTAATATTCTCAGTAAATGCCCTCTTTGGTTGCACAGAGAAAGCAATTCCCAAAACAGAAGTAAAAGAAGAAGACCCAGTAACCTTTGAAAAGAGAAGGCGAGCCGAACGACAAATAAAGAGAATCTGGACGGCCTTGGAGGCTTACATCACCGATTGCGGATTTTATCCAAGAGATATAGACAACCGCCCCGGCGCAGATATCCCCGACTTCTTGTTCGTCGCACTCAATAACAAGCCAACCTCTATTCTGGGAGGAGGACCCAACTCTCCTTATATAGAACAGCTCCCTATTGAGGTGGGATTAAAGAAAGAAAAGGGAGAACTCATTGTTGTCGACCCTAAAGAGTACGCAAGCTTGAAATCCCAAGGCAAATACCCTCCTCGAAAAGCCAATGAAGTCAAAGAGCTCGACAATCTCGAGAATTCAAACTTGAAGGGAAAGTTGCTGTATTTTGACCCTTGGGGACATCCCTATCACTATCGTGAGTGGGCTTCAAAACCCGAGACACTAAAAAACAAATGGAATAACCAAGGCAAAGCCAACGCAAGGGTTCACAAGCCCAAGAGCTTTGATATTTGGTCCAACGGTCCCGATGGAATCAATAATTATGGCGCCAAGGGAAGCGACGACATCAAAAATTGGAAAGATTGACGCCGCTCTTTGCTCTCAATTCTTTCAGAATCACTTTGTTTAGTCAGTCAGAAGAAAGTAGGAAAAGTGAAGTATACGCAGCTCGGACGAACCGGAGTTAAAGTCAGCAAGCTCTGCCTGGGAACTATGAACTTTGGGCCTCTCACTGAAGAGGAAGACTCTCATAAAATCATGGATAAGGCCCTCGACCATGGCATTAACTTCTTTGACACCGCCAACCGCTACGGCTTCAGTATTAGCCCGGGATTCACGGAAGACATTCTTGGGCGCTGGATTGATCAGGGTGAGGGGCGACGAGACAAGATTGTCCTGGCAACCAAGGTCTTTGGCCGTATGGGAGACGGACCAAACAATCGCGGCCTGTCCGCTCGGCACATTCGCAAAGCCTGCGACGATAGCCTCAGACGATTGAAAACCGATCATATCGACCTCTACCAAATGCACCACATTGAGCGAACCACTCCCTGGGAAGAGATTTGGCAAGCCATGGATATCCTGATTGCTCAGGGTAAGGTGCTCTATGTTGGGTCAAGTAACTTTGCCGGTTGGCATATTGCACAGGCTCAGGAGAGGGCTAACAATCGCCACTTATTCGGCCTCGTCTCCGAGCAAAGCCTCTACAACCTCGCCGAACGCAGTATTGAATTAGAAGTTATCCCCGCTTGTGAGAGCTATGGCCTTGGAGTGCTTCCCTGGAGTCCGCTAGCTGGAGGTCTGCTCGCAGGCGCGCTAGAGAAGGTCAAATCGGGGCGAAGAGCCAGCAAACACCTGGTCAAAGAAGTCGAGGAAAACCGCCCCGCTCTCGAAGCCTACCAGAGCTTTTGTAAGGAGATGAGGGAAGAGCAAGCGGACGTGGCTTTGGCTTGGCTGCTTTCAAACCCCGCTGTCACCGCTCCGATTATTGGCCCGAGGACCATGGAGCAACTTGATGGCTCACTCAGGGCTTTAGAGATTGAATTCACCGAGGAGCAGCTTAAGAAGCTCGATGAGATTTGGCCGGGTCCTGGAGGAACCGCGCCGGAAGCTTATGCTTGGTAGTGGGGAGGGAGAGGAGATTGAAGGCGCTAAGAACGGTGCTCTACCAACTGAGCTACACTCTTGCGAGTGGCAGGGCTCGAACCTGCGACCACCGGATTAAAAGTCAATAGAAGGAAGCGCCTTCATAGCCTCAAGGCACTAAGCTAATCCCCTCATACAAAAGGGTCAAGAGAAAAACTTCGCTTTTCTCTTGGCCCTTTGTCCATTCGACTGAGAAAAAGCTCTCCTTGATCGTAGGCTTCTCAATATCTTATTTATTCTGCAATTGTTCAACGCGGTGGGTTCTTAGTTCACAGACACGACTCACCGCGTTGCCGCTAAGGCTCTCTCGATCTGATGTGCGAGCGCTTCGGCTAAAGGCGGGGGCACCGAATTGGCGACTTGCCTATGTTGATCGAGGTTCTTCACTCGCCCTGAGCGACCACGCACCGGCCCCTTCAGCAGATAATCATCGGGATAACAATGAATCCGCATGTATTCTCTTGGGGTCAAATAGCGGTCCTCTAAGGGATGAAAGAAGATCTCCCCGCAACGCAATGTATTTGAGGGTTTCAGCCGAGACAGCCTGAGGAATTTCGTCGTATCCTTCTTAGACAGCCGCCCTCTTTGCTCCGCCGGCAATTGAAACTGAGACGCTAGATAAGCCCCCTCAAGAACTCCTTTAATTCGTCGCTTGTCCCCCGCTGGAGTGCAATCAATATGACTGTCAGTCCGAGCCCCCTCCGACTTATGAGACGGTGAGCCGAGACCGGCGATGACATCGCCAATGGGGATGTGAAGCGGACGCGTCAACGTCTTATTCTTGACCTTCTCTTTGGCTGATTGATGAGTCGGAGTCGGGAAGTCAAAGTCATCCAAACTCGCGGCTGCGACAATGAAGAGCCGCTTGCGAAGTTGAGGAACACCAAAGTCTGCCGCATTGAGCACTGAATGCTCCACCACATATCCAATCGATTGAAACTCGTCCTTCAACTCCTCGAAGACCTCGCCCCGAGTCTCTGTCAGGCCTTTCGCGGTCAAAAAGCCTTTGACTTGCTCCATCAGGACGAATTTAGGACGAAAAGCCCGAGCAAATCGCGCCATTTGGAAGACTAGCCTGCCTCGTTTGTCCTTAATCCCCTCTTTCTTTCCGATGGCCGAAAAAGTTTGGCAGGGCGGACCTCCAAACAAGAGGTCTAAGTCTCCAGCTTCAAGCTTCAAGCGAATTCGGAGCGCCTCCGGGTCGACCTCGTGAATATCGCTCTCTATAATTTCGCGCTGCTTGCTTCCTCTGGAAACCGCCGCTCTCAAGGTTTCACAGCAATGTTCATCTTGCTCGATGTTCACCAAGACTTCAAAGCCAGCAGCCTCCACCCCAATGTCCATGCCCCCTGCACCAGAGAACAGTGAAATGGCAAGGGAACGGCGAGCACCCTTCAACGTCTTTGATTTTTTCACGGAGCAGATCTCTCAGCAGAGGAAGAAGGAGGAATCTCCATAGGTCCTATGGCTCACCTCGCTTCCATTTTATATTAAGATAGCGAGTAACGCTGTGACAGCACTGCCCGATTGTCTTGATAAACTACGAACGAGAACTCCATTTCGCTGCGTTGTCTCGAATGCTCGTGAATACTAGTTGCTTCGGCAGTCCGATTCACTGTGCTTCGTTCCTAGCAGCAAACTCGATTTCTCAGTTCTCGCATTATCAACACAAACGGGCAGCGCTGTGAGAAGAGGAGACTCATGCGGGACGAATTTATCGACAATGAGACGCCACGGGTCACAGTCGAGCAGCTCGCCGAACAACTCGAAGTCATTGATGAGCGTGTGGTCCTCGTTGCCCCCCATGTGCTTCGCTACATTATCAAAGCCGACCTCGGCATCGGTGACTTCTGGTCAACCACTCCCCACCATAAGTCTCACATTATCTCCCCGGCGAAATTGTCTCAACTTGACATTTTGTCCGAGCTTGAACTTCATCCCGAGCGCAGCTTCCCCAAGCTCTTCATCCTCCTTGTCAAACCCGACAACAACGAGCTCGGCAATCTCTCGAAGCGAGAGATACTCGTCGAATACTGGCGCTTGCTCTTTCACGCCCGAGTTCATCTTGAGTTCGACGAGCTACGAAACAATGGACAATTAGAGCAAACAGACATTGAAGAATTGCTCAAGACGATTGGAAACATTGAGTTCTCCGAAATCAAAGAAGT
>JARGOJ010000479.1 GCA_029210225.1 Planctomycetota bacterium | reverse complement strand
GAGTGTTTGGATAAGTGGCTCGCAGCAAGGCTTCCTGAAAGTAGCTACGCGTGGCTTGGAGAGCGGTGCAAGAAAATCGCCTCCCCAGAGATCGATCGGAAACAACGAGAGCGAACGCTCTTCATGAGCTACTCCGCCTGCTCTCGATACGCTGGAAAAGATCCGCTAGCCCTCAGCGCCGACGATCTCGACGAAGCAAAACGTGCCCTCCCCGATTGGGATCCATCTCAGTGGAGAAGCGACCATTGCGCACGAGTTTTTGTCTTGCTCCACTGGCCCCGGGATAACGACACAATCAAATCCTTCGACAAGCTCTGTGAAGCCGCAGACCTCGCCGAGCTGGAAGCCTTTTATCTTGCACTTCCCTTGCTCCCTAATGCGGCAACACACAAGAAACGGTGCACGGAAGGCCTTCGCACCAATATGACTTCGGTTTTTTGTGCCATCGCCCACCGGAACCCTTATCCGAAGAACCAACTGGACGAAGCCGCTTGGAATCAGATGGTGCTCAAGGCGCTCTTTGTTTCAGTCGCCCTTCATCCTATCGTTGGACTCGACGAGCGATCAAACCCCACCCTGACGCAAATGCTCTGCGATTATGCTCATGAACGCTGGGCTGCGGGTCGTTTGGTCAGCCCTGAATTATGGCGAGCCGTGGCGCTTCATCCCAGCGAAGCGGCCGTCAAAGATTTGTCCCGAGCGCTCTCTGGCGACGATAAAATAGGTGCTAAAGGAGCCGCCTTGGCGATACTCTCTGCGAAGCACGAGGCCCTGACCGGTCTGACTGAACAAGCGAAGACGCTCACTTCAGAGTCTGCAAATTGGTCTGATTTTGAAGCTTGAACCCGCACATTGAATTTAAAGAGTTAGAAGAAAGACGAGTTGGCCATGCGATTTATTGACCCCCACGCCCACATGACGTCACGGACCACCGATGACTACGAGCGAATGGCCGCCGCGGGGATCGTCGCCATCATCGAGCCGGCCTTTTGGCTCGGGCAGCCCCGTACCGAAGTCGGGTCCTTCAAGGACTACTTCGCGAGCATCATTGGTTGGGAGCGCTTTCGCGCCTCGCAGTTTGGCATTCGTCACTACTGCGCGATCGGCTTGAACTCCAAAGAAGCCAACAACGAGGCCCTCGCCGAGCAAGTCTTAGATCTATTGCCGCTCTACCTCTGCAAAGAAGGCGTGGTCGCTGTCGGAGAGATTGGCTTCGACGATATGACCGCGACCGAAGAGAAGTATTTCCGCGCCCAGCTGGAGCTCGCGAAAGACGTGGATCTCCCGGTCATGATTCACACGCCCCACCGCAACAAGAAAGTCGGCACGACCCGGAGCATGGACATTATCGTCGAACATGGAATTGCGCCGAGCCGGGTTGTGATTGACCACAACAACGAAGAAACCGTCAAAGAAGTTCTCGACAGAGGGTTCTGGGCGGCCTTTACGATTTATCCCAATACAAAAATGGGCAATGAGAGAATGGTCGAAGTCGCGAAGAAATATGGCTCGAAGCAAATCATTGTCGACTCAAGCACAGACTGGGGCGTGTCCGACCCATTAGCCGTTCCAAAGACCGCGCAATTGATGAAAGAGCGTGGGATTGCGGCCGACGTGATCGAAGCAATTCACTACGGGAATGCACTCGCAGCTTACGGTCAGAGCGGACAGATGAAGGAAGAGCATTGGCTCGATCCTGAATTAGTCGACCAAAGAAAGCTCTATGAAGGGAACAGTGTGCTCCGCGGTCAATCGCCGAAGGTCGCAGATTCAAAGGGCTCACACATTATTGAGTAATTCAATAAGAACCTCTAGATTGCTTAACTTCAAGGGCTCCGCAATTTTTGCGTGAGCCTTTTTATTTGGTCGTCACAGTACTTCTTATCTTTGGAGCTGCGGGCTAATTTCCGATAGCTCCGCCAATCTTTGAGCGCTTTCTCATATTGTTTTAATTGTTCATAGAGATAGGCTCGATTGATGTAGGCTTGCGGGAGTGAGGGTTTGGCCTTCATGGCTGCAGTGAAATCAGCGAGGGCTTCTTTCCATTGCTTGTTGGCTTTGAGAAGTATTCCACGATTGACGAAAGCCTCGGCAAATCTCCGATTGTATTGAATGGTCTTTGTGTAATCGTCGAAGGCCTTTTTCAATTGCCCCTTCTTTTTCCAACACCGCGCCCGCGAGAAATAGGCATAAGAGTTCTTTGGGTCGACTTTCAAGGCCTTATTTAATTGATCAATGGCATCGTCCGTTTTACCCATGGTCGCGAGGACCTGGCCAATTTGCACGTACGGAGAGCCGTATCGTGGATCGACTTTGATGGCCGCCTTACAATCATCGATCGACTCCTGATGCTTCCCTCGCTTTGAATAGATGAGGGCTCGACTATAAAGAGCCAGAGTATTCTTAGGGTTGTGCCGAATCGCCAGACAATAGTCCTCGAAGGCTCCCTCTTGATCACCGCTCTCGTTCTTGATGATGCCTCGGCTATGATAGGCCTTTGAATAACGAGATTTGAACTTAATGGCTTCGCTGAGGTCAGACATCGCTCGCTTGTTGTCCTTTTTCAGATAGTACAACATGCCTCGATTAAAATAGGCTTGGGGCAACTTCGAGTTGGCTTGAATGGCGTAGCTAAAATCTTCGAGGGCTTCGTCGTATCGCTTCAGGCTTCGCATAAGAATCCCACGATTGACAAAGGCCTGGGCAAAGCGAGGGCGAAATTTAATGGCCTTATTGTAATCTTCCAGGGAGCCACGCTTATCGCCAAGGGAGCTGAGAGTCCCAGCCCTATTGTAGTATGCAATCGATAGCTTCGGATCAATTTCCAGGGCTCGCTTATAGTCTTTAAGCGCCTCATTCTTACGTCCTAAATCAGATTTGTAAAGCCCTCGCTGGCTATAGGTCCAGGCCGAGGTCAGCGTGTATTTCTCAACACGATTCAAGCAATCCAACGCTTCCTTTAGCTTCCCCTTAGCCGCAAGTTTGTTAGCCTTCGCGAACAATGAAAACTCATTCTCGTCTCCTCCTTCCTCCGCGAGCTTTACAATTCGACGGAGAGCTTTTGTGGTGGCAAAATCAATACCACGCTTTTTCAATTCAATATGATGTAATTGAAACAAGGCTTGATAGGCTGGGGATGATTTCTTGGTGACTTCTTCTAAAAGAACGGTCGCGTAGTCAAAGTCGCCGGACTCTTCCAGGATTTGGGCGCAGTTTAAGAGCAGCTCGACGGATCGATCGCCGCTGTCGAGGGCTTTTCTCAGGGTGGCTCGGATGCCGGCTAAAGGAGCGCCTCTTTGCACCATTGTTCGGGCTTCGTTCACTAAGACGAGAACTCTTTTCGCTGACTGAGCTTTATCCTCGGCAAGCTTCGTTTTCTTTTGCGACTCACGGAGGACATTCTCAGCGATCAACGCGTCCCTTTCAGCGGCGGCGTTCTTAGCCTGCACTGCCAAGACACGCTGCTTCTCCTGCTCCAGCTGAGCCCACAACAACGCAGCCACAGTGCTGAAGACGAGGGTCATAGTAAGGCCAAGAAGAAATGCCGGATGACGTTTTATGGACCGTTGAATCTTGTCAAACGATGTGTAGGGGTAGTCGGGCACTAATTCACCCACGAGATAGCACTTCAATTGATCGACAAAATGTTTCGAGTTGATAGTACGAGACTTTGGGTCTAACTTCGTCGCCTGGATCGCGATCCAATTCAGTTCTTTTGGAATACTAGCATCCAGAGTTCTTGGCGCGGTGCGACTATCAGTGAGCGTCGCGGCGATGATTTCAAGGGTATTTTGACCCGTGATCGCTGGCTCTCCCGTCAATATCTCAGAGAGCATCAATCCGAGGGAATAAACATCCGCTTGGCCATCGATATCGACAGACTCTAATTGTTCGGGGGACATATACCCAGGAGTTCCAATGATTGCACCGGTTAGCGTGAGGCCTGCGGAGTGCATTTCTGCCTGATCCAGTCGATTTGTATCGAGTAGTTGCTCGAAGGACGTCGCAGACTCTGCATTGAGATCCTTGGCGATGCCCCAATCCATCACCATCACCTCACCAAAGTCTCCAATCATGACGTTGTCGGGCTTGAGATCTCTGTGAATGATTCCCTGCGTATGAGCATAAGCCACCGCTTCAGCCACTCGAATGAGCACTTCGATCAAGTCGCGGCGATCGTCTTGGAGAGAAGAGGATTCATTCACCCTTTCAGCGAGTGTTTTCCCCTCAATGACCCTCATGAGCATATAGAGCTGTCCCTCAACAGTCAGCCCCGCCTCGTGAACTGGAGGAATCGCTGGATGAACAAGACGCGCAGTGATCTCTGCTTCTCTCAAGAAGCGCCGCGTCATGTTTTCGTCGTCGAGGCCCTTGTTAATCATCTTGAGCGCGGCATCACGACCCAATCGGTGATCTCTCACTCGATAGACGGTGCCCATTCCCCCCTCGCCGAGTTTTTCCTTCGTTTCAAAAACATATCGTGCGTGGGGGGAGATAAGGGGACGAGATGAAAAGAGCTGCCCAAATTGATATTCAAGATGAGTGAATTGAGAATGGAATTCCGACCCAGCGTCATCGACTCGCGTCGAGGGTCGCGATTGCTTATTCACAGAGCGACCTTTCCAGTCACAAAACTCACAGCGTTTGGCCGTATCATTCGGTCAAAGTTCGAATATCTATTATAGAGCGGCGAAGTCACAGCCTTAACTTTGTTTTGGAAGATTCCCTGTAGCCCGGCTTAGGCCATGACAAACAATTGTTCCCTTCTGCCCTCGTCCATCTAGAATAACGGTCAATCCTTCATCGCTGTTCACTCGAACGTGACGGACGTGATCGCTTTGTTCCACGACCTCCAGCTCTTCTAACCAATCCCAATCTAAATGCATCAATTGAATGACAGTCAAATAACCAACATTAAACGCCGTCAAGTTTTGGAAAAAATGTGCGCCCTGCGATGGTTCGACCTGGAAATTATCAAGGCTCGCTTCCACGATCACACGGGCTGTAGAGATTTGAGTCCAGTCGACTGGAATGCCGAGCCATTCATCAGACGATCCCCAACGTCCGGGTCCGATGAGCAGGCACTTCCTTTTCTGTTGTCGCAACTCAGCGTTCATTCGTCCAATAACTGCCGCCATGTCCCGTGTGTGACTACGATCAAAGCGGCTCGGATGGACATAAATGATGTCCTTCACATCGCTATATTGGCCATTGCCCAGCACCATTGAACTCTCACAGATGGCCTTGTCTCCCTCCTCGAATGTCCAAGTGTTATCTTCGGAATGATTCCCTTTCACCAGCGGACGAATTTGCAAAAAACCAAGCTCCGCAGCTTGATCGCTGCTTTTTGGGAGGCGACAGGCAAATTCAATCTCTACAGGAACCGACATGCTGGTCCGCCCCATTTCTAACAAGACTTCTAACAACCGCGCCAACGGGTATTGGCGGTGCTTAAGAATCTGCGCGAAGGTTACCAATGGTACCCCTGGGCGCGAGGTTCCATCGTAGATACGATCGTTCTCAGGAGAGTAGATTGAACCGATACTGCGAAGAGTTTTATCCTTCAAAGCGACCTCTAAATCGAGGCGATGAATAATGTCTTGGTTAATCTTTGGATAACGTTCTGAGTCGGTCATATCGAGCGCCCAGAAGTCTCGCCCGGCGTTCTCTAAGATGCCCTCAGTGGTCGAGAAGTGTGGCAATTGCTGAGGATATCGTGGACAAAAGCGCAGGCTCCGTCCTCCTTCCACAACCATCTTCCCCAAACCCATGGCGATATAGGCGACCCCGTCGTCGGGCTTCGCCTTGCCATAAGGGTAGTAATTGTAGGATCGTGCGACCCCAGAAATCTCTGGATAGAAGTAATCACCATGCTGACTGCCGATCAATTGCTGAACGATGACGGCCATTTTCTCTTCTTCAGTCCGGAGCGCCGTTGAGTTTCGATAAACACGTGATTTCTCGAAGAAGGTTGAGGCATAGACTAATTTAATGGCGTCGCATAATTGATCGAGGCGGCGCCCTTCATCTTCATGATCGTTTGACAGCATGTAGGTGTCGTAAACGCCCGCAAATGGAAGCGTGTGGGAATCCTCTAAAAGGCTTGACGACCGCACGGCCAAAGGATAGTCAGCAATGCGGAGGAATGTTTTGAGATCTCCGTAAATTGAGGCAGGCAGCTTACTCTCTAAACACAGCGCCACGATCTCTTCGTCCGAGAGATCTTTGGAGAGAATCTTGTGTAGCTCATTGTCTTCTAAAAACTTATCGAAGACGTCCGTGCCAATCACAGCCGTATTGGGCACGACGACTCGCATATTGGGGAAGTGATCCCTCAGCCCATAGCGCGCCAACATAGAGTTCGCAAAGGCCAAGCCTCGACCTTTCCCCCCCATTGAGCCTCCCCCAATCTTCACAAAGACCGAACCTATGTCGTAGCGGTCTCGGGAAAACTCCGCGACAACGTTCCGTTGATTTTCGTGGCGGAAGTCGCGAAGCATGGAGATGAGGTATTCTCTGAGGCTCTCAACGTCTTTAAAATCGTCGACCTTAGAGCGTCTCAGACGCTCCGCTAAATCAAATTCAGTGCGGGCGCGCAGCCAACGAGAAAAGTGATTCCCTTCGGCGTGAAAGGCCACAGATTCAATGGGAACAGTCTTTAACGCTTTCTCCAATCCGAGTATGTCTTCGGCTCGGCCATGCTCCGCCCCAGTTGGGTCGGTGAAATGAAAGTCACCAAAGCCCAAACTCGTCAGAATGAATTGACGCAAGTCCGAGAGCAAGGTCGGCGAATGCTTATTGAGGAAACACGCCCCAAGCTCCGAAGCGAGAGCCTCAGCCTCGGAGTCGGAGCTTTGCAATAAGACTGGTAAATCTGGCAGATCCCGGCGAATCATAGAGAGAAACTGAACTCCGGCGCGAGGAT
>JARGOJ010000478.1 GCA_029210225.1 Planctomycetota bacterium | reverse complement strand
CAGTATGCTAACGCCGCGGCAATATCCCGAAGATATCGCATGCTCTCACGGAATGGAGGTGCCTGGGATTCGAGGCGAAAGCAGTCAGTGACGACATTGTAAAAGTCACGGCCGTCAATCAATTCCATAGCATAGAAGAGGCGCCCCTGATCCGATCCGAAGTCGAGGATCTGAACGATATGCTCCGAATCTAATTGAATTAAAGTCTCGGCCTCTTGACGGAAACGCTCAACCTCTGTGGCGTCTGGATGCTCCTGGAGGATGAATTTTAACGCGACGATCTTGTCACTAATGCAATGGCGCGCACGGAAGATCACCCCCATCGCGCCACGGCTGATTTCCCCTAAAATCTCATAGTCTCGAAACAGATCTCCGGCCTTCAACTGCGACCTTTGAATTTCTTCGGAATTGGCCTGAGAGTTTACGAGAGAGCCATCACCCGAATGGGAGTCGTTGCGTGTCGAGAAGCTTTGCGGAGCTTGAATAAGCGCGCTCGGAGGAGGAAGGGGCGACCGCGAGGGGGCTTGTTGATCCCACGCGACTTGAGCCTGGGCATTGGGGAGCTTCTCTCGGCTGAAGGCTCCTGTTATGGCGTGGCGAGCGGCCTGGCGAGCTTGCTCGGCCTGCTTTGGGTCGATGAGTCCTCGGGCTAAGAGTTGGCTACACAGATCGCCCTGAGCTCCGCCCTGAAGAGCATGGAGCATCTGAGTGAGGGTTTGATGGGGAACCCATCCCTGACGCAGGAGCCAACGGCCCTGAAGTTGATTCTGTTTCGCTTGCGTTGCAGACATACAACGAGGCTCCGCCTCTGCCGACCTTCGTCGCTCCCGTAATCACCGCTATAATATCAACAAGAGGCCCCAATCGGCGATGCGTGGTCGACAAAATGTTCCGACTCCCTTGAAAGAATCGTCTTCGGTTTGGGGGGGAGGGGTGACTAGTGAATAGATACAGCGACGCGAAAACCCCAAATGCCCCAGCGTTCCTCTGTCGAATCGTAGTAAGGGCAGTCGGGGATGCTTCGGTTGAGGCCCCACCAGACCGAACCTCCAAGTATGACCGCTTGCTCTTCGAGATTCTCCATTGGGAAGGATTCGAGGATGTCCTCCCGATCTTTCTTTTGCCAGGCCAAGGTCCAGCGTCGCCACATGGGTTCGGCCCATTCACCAACGTTTCCTTGCATGTCAATAAGTCCAAAAGCATTGCCTGCTTTTGCATGGTCAGCTTTTGAATGCAGAGTATTGCCGCTGTTCGATCGATACCAACAGTATTTTTTGGCATCTTCAACGCTATCGCCCCAAAAATAGTCTGTTTTGGCTCCCGCCAGGGCGGCGTAACGCCATTCATGCTCTGAAGGCAATCGAAGGTTTCCAGGGCGCTTGCTGAGCCACTCTCGGATTTCGAGGACGTTGAGAAAGTGAATGGGGAGATTGTTGTTCTTGTTGCCACCGATCAGCTCTTTGTTCAGGGGCGGCTTGCCATCATTGCGATACCAAGTCTTCTGGTCAACTTCGTGTTGCCCGATGAGAAAAGGAGGGAGATACTCAGGTTCAAGGGTGCTCCCTGTCTCCTTTTTTAGCTCCCAAAGTTGATTCTTAAGCGTCTTCTCTAAAAGATCGAGCTTTTCCGGGTTCTCCTCGAAATATTGACAAATCTTCTTGGCGTCCGCCAGTTTGTATTTCTCGATTAAGGCTTCGTTGCGACGATGTTTTCTTTCACTTCGTCTGCTTGTGTTGAACTTATTTTTGTCGAGCTCAAAGAGCTTGCAAAGATCGGATTTAAAGTCGTTGTAGGGGTAAATCTTTAGAGCGTCGTGGAGTGTTTGAAGGCGATCTCGGCCGTTGGTTAATATCTTGAGATAGGCGAAGAGCGCATGATCACCAGGGCTCTCATACCAACGGAACTCATAGCGTTTCCCAGGGACCAGATGCAGAATTAAATCGGTCTTCCTATGCTTAAAGACAGCGACCCGTGAACTTTCGCGGAAACAGCGGAATGACCTCGTCGCAATATACTCATAATCAAGGTTCATCTTTTTCTTAATCACCGCAATCGCTTTATCCTGCTCTTCCGGCGTGCACTTTTGCCAATATTTGAACGTGAGAAGTGGAGCGACGCTTTGCAGTTCAACATCGGTCCATTTCAATGATCGAAGGTAGGCATCAATCAATGAATCCTTGCGCATTGTGTCGAGGACCTGATTGTCGAGTCGATACTTATGTACCGATTCCCGCAACACAGTGAAGCTCGACTCCTCGACATTTCCAGCCTTGTCACGAGCTTGGATAATGATTGTGACTTCGCTTTTGCCAAGGTCCTCCAAAGGAAGAGAAAGCTTGAATTCGCCGCTGCTGCCAATGTCGTAGCGCTTGCCGCGAAACTTGATCGAGTCGGGGTGAGTGTCCAACAATTGGCCAGAAAAAAGGCCCGACTCGTCCACGAGGTAATAGGCAATCTTTTGGTCGAAGTTGGATTCGGCTTTCTTAACGATGGCCCTATTCTTGATGACAAGGGTCGGAGGCTCTTTGTCGACGGTTACTTCGACGCTTCTTATGGTTGGCTTGTTTGCGCCAACCAGCTCCACTTGAATGCGATTTTTACCCGGCCGTAGCTTGGCATAGCCAGCGAATCGGCCGCTTTCGTCAACCTCTAACAGGTCTTTGTTATTGACGAGGACTTGGGCAGGCCCTCGGTTTAACTCTCCTCGAATTCCTATCGTCGACCGATTGGTAATCGTCTTGTCGGCCTCAAAGGTCTTGAATTGATTTGGGGGAGTGCTAAGGAAGAGCGCCGCGCTCCCTCCTACAATTATTGAGAGCACAAAGACGAGGGCAAGAATAATGTAGAGGAAGGTGTTGTCCTTATATTCCGCGGCGAGACCTGTGTTGAGGCGCTCTTTCAGTTGCTCGATGCTCGGCCGCTTATCGGCGGGAACTTTGAGGCAATTCATACAAAGCTCTTCAAGCCAGTCCGGAACCTCTTTATTTGATTGACTGATCTTCGGCGGAGGCGCGGTGATAATGGCCTGAAAGATATCAATGGGGGTCGAGTAATTGTAGGGTGTCACCCCTGTAAGAGCATAGTAGAGGGTGGCACCAAAAGCCCAAACGTCTGTGTGAACGCCAACCTCACCATAAGTGCCTCCCGGTGAAAATTGCTCGGGGCTCATAAACGCGGGTGTCCCGACCATTTCTCCCGATTTAGTCAGGCCAGGGGTGCCGGAGCTTCCCTCTTTCATTTGGTCGGCATGCTTGAGCAGCCCAAAGTCGGCCAAAATAGCGCGATGGGAGTCGTTGTCGATGAGGATGTTTTGGGGCTTAAGGTCGCGGTGAATGACATTCTGACTATGACAGTGCTCCAAGGCCTCCAAGACATCCTGGAAAATAAGCGCCAGCTCATGCCACGGAGGCGGCGAGGCATCGACTTTGACACAATCATCAACGTAGTCTTTGAGGTTTTCTCCTTCAATAAACTCCATCGCGAAGTAGACATTGCCATTGTCGATCCCAAAGTCGCGGATCTCAATAATGTTCGGATGATGAAGTCGAATGAGGACTTCCGCTTCCAATTGAAAACGGGCCAGCTCCCCATCGTTGGGCTGGCTGCGAAGGATAAATTTGAGCGCTAGAAGCTCGTTTGTTTCGTTGTCTGAGGCCTGATATATGACGCCCATGGCGCCCCGGCTGATCTCCCCAAGAATCGTGTATCGCTCTCTGAGTGAGGCCGTGAGTCCGCTCTCTCTCGACTCAGCAAGGGAATGGTGAAGTTGCTCTCTTGAAGATTGGAGTTGCTCATCCATACTTGAACCGCCGTGGCCAATTCGGGGTGATTGCTATTTCCCTAATGATGCCGCCACACGAAATCCCCAAATTCCATCATTATCATTAATACTCGCATAATAACACGGTTTGCGTTGGAAGCGAAAGAGAGGCCAGTCAATAGAGCCCCCTAAAAGCGGGGCCCTATACTCCAATGCAAACCACGGAACCAGGCTCTCTGGCGCGCCCCTCGACTTCCTTAATAAGTTCCAACGACTCCACCAAAGATCCCACTCTGGCTCGACCCATTCAGCGACATTCCCGACCATGTTCAACAAGCCGAAGCTGTTTGGACCTGACGGACTCTTAAAAACAGACCGGACTTCTTTCCCACTATTCTCCCTAATCCAACAATGACCTGTGGCGATCTCCTTGTTATCACGCCAATAGTAGTAAGACTTCGCAGTGCCTCGGCAGGCGTAAAGCCACTCGGTCTTCTTTGGCAGACGAAGACCTAAGCGCCCCAGCCACTGCTTTGCGTCCTCTTGAGACAAGTGGTACGCCGGATAGTCCGGGCTCTGACCCCTTTTTAAGGACGGGAGCGGAGCCTCACTGTCGCAGAACCTTACCCACGCCTTCTGGCTCACCTCAGACTGACCAAGGAGGAAGGGACGAATATACTCTAAGGTCTGATAAGACTTGAATGGCAGCCAATCATTGAGGTTCTTACAGCTGAGCTTGAGGCGTTGAAAGGCCTCGGGGCTTTCATTAAATTGAGACATCATCTTCTCGATGTCCTGCTCTTGCGCCTTTAAGAAGGACTCCGGGTCGAAGTTTCGTCTGCGCAGACCCTTAAAATAGGCCTCCAATTGACTTTCAATCTGAAGCTCACTGCAAATCTTGGCGCGGATGTCCCGAGACAATTGACTCGCGACCGACTTGAAGAATGCCACGTCGCTCCTCGAATCGGCTAAGGCCAAGAGTATCTCCTGCTGCGCATCTGTGCTTGGGTCGGGCCACCAAGATTGACGCTGGGTGTGCCCGGGAATCAAATGCAGCCGCAATCCCGTTTTCCTGTGTTGGAAGGCCGCGATACGATTCAGCGTCGCCGTCGAACCATAGTTTTGAGTCTCAAGATACTGGAAGTCGTCCTCTAATTGCGACCTGACCACTTCTATAGCAAGATCTTGCTCTTTCCGACTCGCCCCCCGCCAATCCTCCATGGTGAGGATAGGCCCCAGCTGATTTTGCTCGGCCTGGTTAAGCTTCAAAGAGCCCAAAAATTTCTTGAAGACCTTACCTCGCCAACTTTGGTCAGCCGTCGTTCGATTTGGAGCCGAGAGGCTCGGTACCACCTTTTTCCGAGTTGCAAACTCTCTCTTCGCCAAGCGCTCTCGTTGAAAATTAATATAACGCCCGCGCTCAAGAGTTTTGATGACCTTGAGCGTGACATTGCCCGCCTTATCATAGAGGGAGAGGCTATGTTCCGTGGGGGCTGCACCCGCCCGGAGAGGGAGACTGAATCGGCCCAGGCCATCGCAGGGATAGTTCTTTCCCAAGTACTGAACATGAGCGGGATTGTCGTCAAAGATGCGCCCTGTCAACGCCTCCGATCCTTCGAGGATGTAGAGGGCTTCGGACTCTTTAAATTCTGTGAAGAGAACGATGCCTGGAGGAGTGCTATCACGAATGACCTTGCAGATGTGAGTGTCCACAGGAGTCGTATCAATTATTATCTCGGCTTTAATTGTATTGGAACCCTCGGAGAGAGGCACAGAGATGGCGAAGGATCCGTCTCGGGCTGTCTTGATTTCCCGTCCGTTGATTCTGAGGACCGTCGACCCGCGAGAGAGTTGCCCTTTGAAGAGAGTCTGGTCCTTAGCGGTGATCGATTCAGGCATATCGACGGTGACAAAGGCTATCGGCTCATCGAGCATGGAGTAACCGACGAATGCGCCAACAATTAATGACAGCAGGAAGCTTGCTGCGATGGGCCAAAGCCTGAATTTCCCGCTCGATTGAGTGCTCTGATAGCCTTCTTCCAGGCGCTCTTTGACCTCATAAATGTTTGGCCGAGCGTCACTATCATTCTCAAGGCAGTCTTGGACCAGAGTGTCCAACCAGTGAGGCAGACTAGGATTGAAATCACGAACGCTAGGAGTGGGCTGATGCTTAATGGCTTGATAGATGTCAATGAGAGTGGCTTTGTTGTATGGAGGAACCCCGGTGAGCGCGTAGAACAAGGTTGCGCCGAAACCCCATACATCCGAGTGTGGGCCTATTTCACCATGATCAATGCCTGGGGCGAATTGCTCAGGGCTCATGAAAGCCGGGGTCCCGACCATTTCTCCACTGAGGGTTAAACCATGAGATTGAGTTTGATCGATCATTGTGGGGCGCTTCAAGAGCCCAAAGTCAATGAGGATGGCGTGGCCTGTTTTGTCGTCGATCATAATGTTAAGAGGCTTCACATCGCGGTGAGTGATTTGGCTCTCATGGCAATAAATGAGGGCGGCTGCGATGTCGATCATGACTTGGACTGTGAAGGCCCAGGAAGGCACCGTCGACGACTCGCTCAGCGTCTCTGTGATGGCATCTTGAAGGGTCTCGCCCTCGATGAAGTCCATCGCGAAGTAGGCTTGCTCGTCCTCAATCCCAAAGTCGAGGATGTCAATGATGTGCTCGTGTTTCAATTGAATGAGAACGGCTGCTTCTTGCCGAAAACGCTTAATCTCCGAGTCGTCTGGGCTTCGGTTGAGCATGATCTTTAATGCGACCGTGAGTCCACTGGCTCGTTGAATGGCCTCGTAGATGACGCCCATGGCTCCGCGACTGATCTCTCGTAAAATCTCGTATTGACCGTCGAGAGACTTCAAGAAGTCGTCTTGATGCCTTTGGACGACCGCTCGTTGGGTTAAGATCGTTGATTCTAAGGAAGGGGGGGGAAGGTCGCGGCGAAGGCTTTCTTCTCGGGCTTGGGTCGCTTGGGCGGGACTGAGCTCGCGTCTTTCAACAAGGAAATCACAGAGGTCGAGGGCTGAATGAGGTTGCTTGGACAAGTCGAAGAGGGCCAATTCAAGGCGACTTCGTTTGAGCCAACCCTTTAAAATAATCCATTGAGCTTGGTCTTTGTTTCGCGTGACCGGCGTAACCATGGACTGTTCCTGTTGGAGAAAGATCTATCCTCGATCATGGACTTTGTTGACGCTCCGGTCAAGGGAAGGAAGAGGGG
>JARGOJ010000477.1 GCA_029210225.1 Planctomycetota bacterium | reverse complement strand
GGAAGAGGCGGAGTTCTGGATTGCTCTGACTCACAAGATTGACCCGGACGGTTCATTAGGCATTCGGAAATACTTCGAGTCCCCCAAGAATCCTGGCGAGCCTATTAGCTTGGACGAATACTACGGGGATATCTTTGAGAACTCCGTTCCTGGTTTGAAGGAAGAGGCCAAGAAGAAAGATCTGGACCCTCTTACTTATATGCGCCGCCACGGAGCCTTTGCGGTTCCTTATGCTGGGCAGAAGCGTTATGAGTCCGATGCGGAGGGTGACGAGCCTCAGGTCGAGTTAGAGGGGGGCGATAAGAAGGTTGGCTTCCCGACTCCGACTCGGAAGCTTGAGTTCTATTCTCAGACTATGGTCGATTGGGGTTTTGAGGACCAGTCCATTCCCGACTACATTCGCTCTCATGTTCACTGGCGTGAATTGGCAGAGAATGAAATGTGTCTGCTGCCGACTTTCCGATTACCAACACTGATTCACACCCGCTCTGGGAATGCCAAGTGGCTTCAGGAAATCTCCCATACCAATCCTCTGTGGATTCACCCTCAGGACGCTGAGCGCCTCGGCATTCGCACTCAGGAGCTAGCCCGGGTGTCCACGGCTATTGGTTACTTTGTGGTTCGCGCCTGGGTCACTGAGGGAATTCATCCTGGAGTTGTTGCTTGTTCTCACCATGTGGGTCGCTGGCGTCTCAACTTAGAGATTGGTGGGCAGCGCATGTCTTCGTCCTTGGTTGACATTCAGCGCAAGGGCAAGACCTTTCTCTTCCGCCAAAAAGAAGGAGCAAAGGCTTACCAGAGTAAAGACCCGGACACCGGTAAGGTTTGGTGGAAAGAGGTTGGGGTGAATCAAAACCTGACCTTCCCAGTTCAGCCAGATCCTGCCAGCGGAATGCACTGCTGGCATCAAAAAGTGAAAGTTCAGCGTGGTTTAGGGGACGATCGCTACGGCGATGTCTTTGTCGATACGGAGAAGTCCGAAGCGATTTATCGCGAGTGGATGGCTAGGACAAGACCGGGCCCCGGGCCTGATAATTTAAGGCGTCCGCTGTGGTTGAAGAGGCCCATGCATCCTCACCCGGACGCCTATAAGATGTCTTGAGAAAAGTGCTTCCGAGAATTAAAATAAGGGCGAGACCATTATAGGTTTTCGCCCTTATTTCAATGGGGTTAGACGAATCGCGAAGGGCCCGCTAAGACCAATTGGAGTTAGGAGATGAAATACTCTGAAGAAATCCGACGTGGCGGGTCTAATGTCACGGATATCTTTGACGAGGGCAGTGTAGCAGCCATTGCTGGGGAAGCCCATGCCACGAATCCTTATCGGCGTAATGCTCCGTCCTGGAAATACTTAGTTTGGATGAAGGGATTTCGAAGTCAGGTTCACCCCAATCCTGAATGTAGGGCCTGCCATGGGAGCGGAAAATGTGAGTATCTTGGACCGGACGGAACTCCCTACTCTGGCAGCTTTGAGTTGCCATGTTTTTGCGCTTTGGGAAGCAACGGGCCCATACACCCGGCAATCGATGAGAACTAAAAAGAGATGAGTGAAATAGAAGACGACGTTGATTCATCTCTTAAAGAATTGGGAATTCTGGATTCGTGCAAGCTCCCCATAAAACAAGCGCAAGGCATTGTGGCGAAAGCGATGCAGTTATTTGTAAAAGGCAATCCTCGCGTGTGGTGGTTGTCCTTGAAGAATCCCCATAGGAACTATGTCTGCAAGAGAGACTGTTCTACCTGCTTACCGGAGCGACTGGCTGGCTACACGGAAACCGTCTACTTCATTCCAGAAACCGAAAGTTTGGAGCCAATGCCCGTCTACCAGCTAAGCCCCAATCAACTCTGTGAACTGATTGGGGGCAGCGGTTACTTTGAGTATTACATAGTCACGAGCGACTTTAAGACCTTGCTCATCGAGACAGAGCATGGCCAATTCATCGAGACTCATGCCCCAGATGCTGAGGCCGTCGCCTAAGACTCGTCGTAGCTGTGACTGTCGTCCGCTTCGCCGGCTAAGGCAGCAGCTGCAAAGTCGTCATCGCCATCGCTGTCGTATTCGTCGCCGTCATGCTCTTCATAATCGAACTGCTCTTCTTCGTACTCGTCCCAGCCCCAATCCTCGTCGTACTCATCTCCAGCTTTTCGCATGCCTTTGAAGTAGCTGAAATCCGCCTTCTCCTGGCCGTTGCTCTGTCGCCAGTCGTCCATTTCTGTAATGACCCCACGAGTAAAGCCCTCGTAGGGCATTCTTTCTTCAGCCCCGTATGAAAAGGCATCGTAGGCCAGGAAGGCCTGGGGTCCGTCCATGTAGTGGCTGTATTTGTCGTAGCGGTGATAGCCGTGGATGTTTCGGCGCATGGTGCCCACCCAACGTATGCGCTTCCGTGTGGAGCCCTTCTTAATCTTTGGAACTTTGACCAGCCACTTCGATTTATCGCCGTAGAGGGGCGCCCAGGGCTTGCCCTGCCACTTGCGCTTCACACGCTCGATACTGTCAACTCGCTTCTCCCGATCGCGAATCTCATTGCGAAGCTCATTCTTCATGTTCTCAATATATTCGAGCTTCTTCGCCAAAGCATGAGCCGTCGCGACGAGGATCTTACCAGCGGCCCGAATCGTCTTGTGGATGCTCTCAAGGTCGGCGCGGCGCAGATGCCATTGAAGATTCTTCCGCATCTCTGCCCGGGCTTCATTCGAGAAGTTCTTGAGCCAACGGTCGTTCTCATCGCGTTCTTCAATGAGGTTACTCACCCCCTCCGATTTCGCCTTCCAATCCTTGAGCTCCTTCTTATGAAACTTCATCGACTTCTGATCGGCTTCATAAGTTCGGAAGGCTTCGTCTAAACTCGAAACTCGAAGGCGTTTGAGAGTGGCCTCAATCGCGCTCTTCTCACGAGATTCAGCCATGGTGACGAAGCGCCAGAACCCCCCAAACATTCCGTGTTCTTTAGGGCGATGGAGCTTGTTCTTGTAGCAATAGCGAAAGTTCTTGAAGTCATATCGCTTGAGGGAAGAATTGAGGCTGTCGCAGAATTCCTTGTGCTCGACAATTTTGACAGTGTACTCTCCAGTTGTCGGATGGATGAGCATCTCTCGGCGCTGATAATCCTCACTGGCAAGTATGTCCTGATTGCGAACCTTACGCTCTTCCCGGCCCTGCTGCAGCTCTTCCCACAGATTGGTCAATTGAAGCGCGCCAGTCTCTTGAATGACTTGTTGAAACAGCTCCGCATTGCAAATGGGTAACAAGCCAACCGCGATATTTTCGATTGCCTGGTCAAGCTCGCCTTTGACGTTCGCATAACTATCATCAAGCTCATCAAACTCCGTTGACAAATCTCTGGCCTGGTCCTTGTAAGCTCGTATGGCTCCATCTGCCATACGTACTCCGTCGCCTTTAGTCGCCATCAACGCGCCTCTCTTTCGTGTATATCAAGCTTGCTCAATAGTTCTGCGGATTGCATTTTTTCTGCGTCGTACCCGCTACAATAATCTACAACAGCCTGAGTGACCTTCGCCACTTCAGCTTCTTCAATTTCGTCTAAGATCCAACGCAAGAATTCGAGCATCTGATCTTTCGCCAAACAACGGCGTGATTGCCGTAAGAACTCACTCAGCAATGGGCCCGGCACTGAGCTTGTCAGTGACTCAAACGCTTCTTCAAGCTGAGCGCCAATCTCATTTGATGACAAGTTTTCAGTCCCATGAAAGACCGCCTTGGCCAATCGGATCCATTCTTCAAGTCGCCAATCCAAATAGCGAATCCACCCATGGATTAACTCTCCTCTACGAACAAGCAAACCCGCCTGTTCGCGCCATTCTTCACCAGGATGAAAGCGACTTTGATCGACGAAGTCATCCTGCTTGGAACGAGACATGATCAATTCGGAATAGCAGCGGCCACAGCGATAAGAATCTTGGAATTGGGCTTCATCGACCGGATTTGTGAGAGATAACAACTCACGCACAAAAGAGAGCTCTCGGCGAAGCACACTTGAGCCCGAAATGCCGCTGTGCAGCTCCAACAAAGCCTTCGCAGCGTTGGCTGCTCCCGACTGCCCACTCCGAGCCTCCAGCGCGGTTCTCAATTGAGAGCGCTTTTCAGGATCTTTGAGCGCGGCCACTTTCGATTGCAATAAGAGCGGATCAATCGTCGTCAATCGCTCATGCCAACCTAGCTCATGCCCATTGTTGACTCGCTCTCTCTGATCGTCCCAGCCCTTCTCCTGAGCATAAAAGAGACTGGGGACCCCAGCCGCTAACAACTCACTGTAAGTGTTGTATCCTGCGGCGCTCACGGCGAGGTCAAGCCCCGGAAAATAACGACTTACACCCGGCTCCGAGAGCGGAATGACATTGGAGCGGTAGACTTTCGCGCCTTGATATAGCGGCCCATATCCAACCAATAAGACATGCTTGGGATCTTCGCTCAAGGTATCTATAATAGTCTTAATATCACCCGCAGCCCTCTCATCTCCTCCTCCCCCAGCAGACACATAGATGAGCGTCTTATCATCGGTTACCGAGAAATAATCTCGGATTTTACGGCGATTGAGGGTGGTTAGCTCAGTGTTGGGAAATCCAACGCTCTGAAGAGAATCACCGCGATACCCGTGAATACAGCCGACAAATTGAATCGCGTCTTTTTTCTTCTTTGGCCAGAAATAGCGGCCTTTGTTTTCGCTATCGTCGGGAATCATGATTAAGTCGTAGAGCGACAGATGTGCCTGCACTGTCTCGGAGAGCTGCCGCTCTTCCAACATGTGCCGGTAAACAAATGCGGTTCTCTTGGCGTAGTCTTTAAGAAAGAGGAATTCCTTGAATGACCCTTCTGGGACAGTGTCGAGGATCAATATATCGGGCTTAATCCCAGCGACGACATTGGAGATGAGTAACTTTGCTTGAGCCCCATAGCTAGAGCGGGATAGGGCCTTCTTGTGAATGACGGTCTTTGACGGAATCTTATAGACAGGATATTGCCCCGCTATCTCCGAACCCTCACTTGTCGTGAGAAATTGAATTTGGCACGGAATATCCAGCAGTTGAAGCAGAGAATCAGCCGCCCGAGCAATGTTTAGAAGCCTGGACAAGTGTCCAAGTCCGGTTCCATTAATGGCATAGAATAGAAGATTGACGGCTCTTTTAGCCATAAGCCTGAGGTCCTATCGACGGGGTTTCAGGCTTCCGCTTTGAAGAACGACGACGCTTGGTAGAGCGCTTGAATTCTCTCTGAAGGAGGTTGTGGCTCTTCGTCCTTGATGCTTGCTTCGGTCGCACGAATCAATTCTCGGTCATCCTCTGTAATGCCGAGCAGACCAATGAGGCGGTTAAACATGGCTTCTTCCGTAGCGTCGTAGTGGAGGTCAACATTGGCCATGAGGTAGGCCCTGAGTGCTACAAAGAACTTGTCTTCGTATTTCTCCAGACGTTCAATCATCTCCGCTAAGGTCTTTGAGTTCGCTTCGCGAATCAATTCGTCGATGTTATGGAAATTCTCAGACTCGTCCATCATGACGGTGAGGAACGACTCTTCTGAGACATCGATTTTTCCATCGGCTAAGGCGAGCTTAGCGAGGACCAAGAGGGCGCTGTCAACATGACTCATTGGGAAGGGTCCTTTTCATACGCTTCGATTTAGAGGCCTCAGCATATGAAAGAGAAGTCATCCTGGCGAGGGGGGGGCGACAAGGGAAGTGTTTTTATGACATGGCATATTTGGAAATCTTGATCATGCACTTCGCGATGAGGTCCGCCTCTTCGTCGGTCACGCAGGCTGGAGGCAAGGCGTAGAGCACATTCCCTAAGGGGCGCAGCAAGACCTCGCTTTCGCGACAGGCTGCTCTCAAACGTTCTCCTAGACCTGCTAAATATCCGCCGTCATCCGTTTTGATTTCCAAAGCGACGATCCCGCCCTGGCGCCGCAAATCTTTGATGCCATCATCCTTCGCAAACTCTTTGAGTCCTTCCTCAATTCGAAGACCTATTCGCGACAATCTTTCGTGGGGCTTGTCCGATTTCACCAAGGCCATGCTCGCGTTCGCGACCGCACAACCAAGCGGATTCGCAGTGAGACTATGACCGTGGAAGAACGCACGGGAACGCTTATCGCTCAAGAACGCCGAATAGATCTCTTCGGTGGCAAGAGTCACGGACATCGGTAGCATCCCACCGGTGAGTCCTTTTGCCAAGCAGAGCAAATCAGGACAGATCGGACCTTGCTCGCAGGCAAAGACGGTTCCGGTCCGACCGAAGCCCGTCATGACCTCGTCGGCGATCAGCAGCACAGCGTGTTCGTCACAAAGCGCACGGGCGTCTCTAAGGAACTGGGGGCCGTGCATGATCATTCCCCCTGCACCTTGGACAAGAGGCTCAAGAATGAAGCCAGCGACCTTCCCAGCGTGTTTGACCAGAGCCTCTTCTAAGGACTCTCTTGTGGCTTCGACCCGTTCGACTTGGAAGAGAAAGGGCTTGAACTCTGCGAAGAAGGGTTCGGGTTCTCCGACGGCCATGGCGCCGAATGTGTCGCCGTGATAGCTCTCGCGAAGCGCGATGAAGACGGTCCGCTGACCTTCGCCTTTTCTCAACCAACTCTGATACGCCGCCTTCAGCGCGACCTCGACTGCGGTGCTGCCGTTGTCGCTGAAGAAGACACGGCTGAGCTTCTGCTTCGAGTTCTTTGAGAGCGCTTCAGTCATTCCGATCAATGTCTCAGAGAGTGAGACCGCCGGCTCATGGGTGCATCCTGCAAAGAGCACGTGATCGAGGGTTTGAGCTTGTTGGCTGAGCGCCTTAACTAGGCTCGGATGGCCGTGTCCGTGGAGGTTGGTCCACCAAGAGGAAATCCCGTCGAGTAAACGACGACCGTCTGCCAATTCAAGCCAGGCACCCTTGGCGCCCACAACCGGAAGTGGCTCAGCGGCGAGAGTGTGTTGAGTGTAAGGATGCCAGCAATACTTTGCGTCACGTTGAATTAGTGAGTCAGACATTTTAGCC
>JARGOJ010000476.1 GCA_029210225.1 Planctomycetota bacterium | reverse complement strand
AGGACTCCCGATATCCCAAAGGTAGAGCGCGAAAACGACTTGTATCCCAATACCCAGGTAGATCGCGTTGGTCAGACCAAGGCGAAACAACATCCTCTGTAAAATCTCGTCCTTCACCTTAAAAAACGCGAGCGCTGAAATCACGACTGTGGTTGCAAAGACAACGCCCGTCGTCCACTGCAGGCCCGATATCAGCTCGCCATTCATCTGAAACAAGGCGCCGAAGAGCAAAGCCAGAGATTGAATCAGCAAGATCATCCCAACAAGCCGCCCTCCAGACATTGTTGAGCGTTCTTCGTCGAACTCCCTCAATGACTCCGAGACGAGTTTTTTCGCCGATCCACAGCTCGCGCAAGCGCTATGTTCACTATGACACTCGTCATGATGACGGGCCAAGCAGTCGCCGCAGGCCACCCACGCTCCTGCAGTGATCTCAATCGAATCATGACAATAGGGACAACGCGTCGGGCTCTGCTCAAAATGAAGCCTCGAATCTTCAGAATTCTCCGACGGCTTCCTGAGGCTCTCTCGCTGAACTTTTTCCATAGAACTCTATCGTAGCGCGGGCCTTGCAAACGTGCGAGTCTCTCCAAAAATTGCATAGGAGAGGAGATGCTGAGGATCTTGCGGCATCGCTCCAACGGGACCCCTATGGCGACTAAACCGAAAGAAGCCCAACATTGGCGGGCTTTCCCCGTAAAATCTCGGGACATTCCGACACAAAGTCGCTAGCATGTCGCGCTTTCGAAATTAGAGTCATAGCTTTGGGTGGAAGAATTGTGGAAAGAGCCCCCGCTCGGGGAGTGCTTGGAAAATCGCTGGCTTTCATATCGCAGTCGAGCTCCCGGCATCCTTTTATTGTCCTCCTCATTGCCGCCCTCCTAAGCGTTGGCGCTTGGCTCGCCGCCAAAGACATGAGAGTCGACGCCACTTTCCTTGGCATCGTCAACGACAACGAACCGGTCGCCCAACACTTCTACGATGTCTCCAAAGCCTACGGAGGCTCAGAGAACCTCCTTCTCCTCGTTGAATGCGACGACTTAGAGAACGGCAAAGCCTTCCTCAAAGCCATTCAGCCGAAGCTCCAAAAGCTCGAAACGTGGATCAAAGCCGTCGATATCCAACTGACGGTGCCCCTCGATGATATTCCTGAAGAAGCAGTCGTGCTCCCGACAGATGCCCTTAAGAGCCTCTCGAGCGAACTCGAAAAGAACCCTGGTTTCTATAAAAGATTCCTTCAAAATCCTGGCCTCGGATCCTTCTCTCAATCCTTTGAAGAGCAACTCCCAAAGCTCGCCCAATCATCCGCCACCGATGCCGAGAAAGCCCGCGCTGCTCAAGGCTTAGAAACAGTTCTCACGGTCTTGGAGCAAGCCGTCAATAACAATAAGACGCCGTCCGAGACCGCCCTCGCTGAGCTCTTTGGAGCGTCTATCAAGAAAGAAAATGAAGGTCCAAGCTGGGAAGAAACCTACCTGCAAGACGGTTGGATCGTCTCCAAAGACAAAAAAGCCCTGCTCGCCATAGTCCAGCTCCGAGGCAATCTCCTCGACCGAAAGCTCGGCGTCCACTACTTCGCCAAAATCATCGAAGAAACCGATGCCACCCTCAAAGACTTCAAAAACCTCAAGGCTGGCTACGCTGGAGCCGCTGCTTATGGATACGAAGATCAGCAAAATGTCCTCTACAGAACCCGTCTCTTATCCGGCCTCTCATTGCTGCTCGTTCTCCTGCTTTTCCTATTCATTGACCGATCACTCTTCGGTCCCTTCATCGTTGGCTTGCCCTTGCTTTTAGGCACCCTTTGGACCTTCGGCCTCGTTCGGCTCTTTATCGGCTATGTGAGCCTTACTTCAGCGGTCTTTGGAATCTTGCTCTTTGGCCTTGGGGTCGACTTTGCGATTCACATTGTCGTCCGATACAACGACTCGCGAGCGAGCGGACAAAGCCACGACGACGCCCTCTGGACCGCGTTAGTCTTGACCGGGAGAGGAGTCGTGACCGGGGGTCTCACTTCTGCGATCGCGTTCTTTGGCATCCTCGTCACCGACCAAAAAGCAGCACAACACCTCGGGATCACCACAGGCCTCGGCCTGCTCTGCTGCCTGATCGCCATGCTCACGGTCCTCCCCGCGCTCTTAACCCTCACACAACGTTGGAAGCGCGTTGAGAGAAACAATTCGATGCGAGTTCCACTGTTAGAGCGTTGGGTGCGTTGGGTCACAGAGCACCCCAAAGGAGTCTTGGCTGGAGCGATCCTTCTTCTCCTAGCATCTTTGGCGCTGTTCCCTCAGGCCCATGTTGAATATGACATCGAGAAGATCGCGACCAAGGACGCCGTCGCCGTCAAAACAAAGAATCGTGTGGAGGAGCTCTTTGAGGTCAACACCGATTTCGCGCTCTGCGTTTGCAAGACATTGGAAGAAGCTCAAGAGGTCACGGCGAAACTTCGAAACAACGTTCCTAGTATCTCCCGCGTTGACAGCATTACCGATCTATTCCCTGCCAATAAAGACGAGCACAAGGCGCAGCTGACAGCTCTATCAAGTCAGATCATCCAACTCTGCCCCACGGTCCCGAACTTGAAGAGAGATTTTGTTGAAGGAGATATGAAGCGAGTTCGGGGGTTGCTGCGAAAGATCCTGGCCCTCGGCTCACTCCAACTCCAAATGGGCGGACAACTCAGCGCTGATGAGAAAACCGCTTTGACGAGCACCCTTGAGCGGGTGAAAGCACTACTCAAGCAGCTGAAGTCCGCTCCACCCGAGAAGCTAGCGGCCTTAGATGCTTGGCTTCGAAGCCGGACTACCCGCCTGGTAAAACCATTTATCGAGAAAACAGCGCGGTCTCCAATCTTGTCAGACATGCCAGAAATGGTGAGAAACAAGTTCATCGACAAGAAGGATCGCATCATTGTTTTGGCCTACCCAAAGGAGTCGATGCTCGACGGAGATGCTATTCAGGCTTTCTTTGAGGACCTTAAGAAAGTGAACAAAGACGCGACGGGCATTGGGCAAATCGTCTTTCTTTTTGTGTCCCGCACTTTAGACGACCTCCCATTACTCATTTTCAGCGTTTCTTTTGTGGTGCTCTTGGTGGTCAGTCTCGACTTCCGAAGCGCGAAGCTCGCCTTCTTAGTCTTTATGCCGCTCATTTTCGCCATTGTTTATGCGGTCGGGGCGGTCATTCTGACGGGACAAATTATCTCGGTGCTCATGCTCTCGGGCTTCCCGCTCATCCTTGGAATCGGGGTCGACGATGGCGTGCACTTGGTTCACCGAGTCTTAGAGGATCCTAAAGCGGGAGTGGTTCATGCGGTGACTCAGACAGGTAAGGCCATACTCATGACCTCTATCACGACGATGGTGAGTTTTGGGGGTTTGTTACTCATGAATCATCACGGCCTCGAAGGTCTGGGATTTTTGGTGACCGTGGGTGTTGGACTATGCTTCATAACCTCCGTAACGATTTTCCCCGCTGTTTTGACCTTGGTCGCGCCTCGCATTCCTGAAATGCAAAACTTATGTAAATGAATGGATACATTTCCAATACTCATGCACTTCTAACGTATTTTTTATGTCAACGCCTTCTGGAACGTCAGTCCCTCAATTTTGAAAAGAGTGTGGAATGAAGATTCGTCGAAAAGCCCGTCTGCTCACGATTTTTGGCTTAATCTCGCTCTTCAGCATCCTGGTCTCCACCGCCAGCGCCAACGACGTCATCGTCAAGCATGATGGCGGGCGACTCCGGGGAAAGATTCTCAAAGAGAACAAGCGAACGGTCACAATCAAGACTCTTGGTGGGGTCTACACCCTCAATAAGTCCGATATCTCCAAGATCCTGCGCTCAGGAAGCAAGGGTGACGAGTTCAAGCGCAAGTGGAAAGCGGTCGACAAATACGACCCTGACGCCCTCTATCGCCTTGGCAAGTGGTGTGACACTCAAAACCTTAAAGACGACGCGAAGCGCTGCTACGAAGCGGCTCTGAAGCAAGACTCCTACCACCGCAAATCCCGCGAAGCCCTTGGCTATCGAAAATGGCGTGGCAAGTGGGTCACTGAAGAAGACTACAAGGCTCTCGCCGAAGGCAAGGTCAAGTACAAAGGCAAGTGGATGGCCCCCGAAGAACGGGACATGCGCAAGCAGGGCTACGAAAAAGACGAAGACGGCAAGTGGCTACGTCCCGAAGATGCCATGAGAAAGCGCGAGTGGGAGCGCATGGCCCGAGAACGTAAGCGCCAGGAAGAAGAAGATCGCAAGGCGCGCCGCGAAGGTCGCAAGGTCAAAAAGAAGCCGGGCGCTGAGGGCCAGCCTCGTAAACGCCCGCAAGCTGATACAAGCTGGTACGACGACAATACCTCCACGGGATCATTTGGTACAGCTCCAGAAATTGAGAGCAAGTTCTACAAGATCAAAACGAACGTCAAGAAAGAATATGCCAAGCGCTACGGCACCATGATGGATCAGTACTATGTCCGCTTCGCCAAGGTCTTCAAGCCGTTCATGCCAAAGGGTCAGATCCCCAAGAGCCCCATTTATATCTACTCAAGCCAACGGGAGTTCATGAGCGCCAGCGGCATGTCACAGTACACCGGAGGCTTTTACAGCACTGGAAACCGCCGAGTCACCGCCTATCACGGCAAATTCGGTCAGAACGGCAACACCCGCACGGTTCTCGCTCACGAAGGCACCCATCAGTTCCAGCATATTGTCCTCGGCGGCGGATTTGGGAATGCTCCGATCTGGATCATTGAAGGCCTCGCGGTGTTCTTTGAATCGGCCTACTACAACGGCAAAAAAGTTGAAATTGCGTTGGTCCCTGCCGACCGTCTTTCAAACCTAAAAAGAGGCGCGGCTGGAGGAACTCTGATTCCTTTCCACGACCTGATTCGCACGTCTCAGCAGCAATTTACGGCCTATCACTATGCCCACGGTTGGGGCCTGATTTACTACATGCTCTACGGCTCTAAGGACAAGAAAACTCGGAAGAAGCGCCTCAAGCAATTCACCGACCTGCTCTTCCTCGCGAAAAAACGCAAAGTGCAACCCGAGGACACCGAGAACGTGTTCGGCGGAAAAGATAAGTTCTTAAAATTTGAGGAAGAATGGAAAAAGTGGGTCGTTAATCTGCCCTATGATTTCGATCCTCGCGGTAGCTAGGTCATATCCAACAGACATGCAAAGACGGTGGCCAGAACGGCCGCCGTCTTTTTTGTTCGCTATTTCTCTACTCATGAATAGTCACACTCTATAATGGGTGTGAAACTTGCAAGCATAGGGCCTTTGTTCTATTTTTACGGATTGTCTCGCTTGTAGCACGATGCCGCTTGGAGAGCGACTTGGCCATTCAGTTACAAATACTCAATGGAAAACGCCAGGGTTTAGTAGTTGACCTAAACCAAGCTGGGGACATGTTCGTTGGGCAACGCGATAGCGCCCAAATCCGCATCGATGATCCGTGGATTTCTTGGGATCACTCGCGCATCTTCCATCGAAACAATGAGATATGGGTCGAAGACCTCGCCTCGACCAACGGCACCTACGTCAACTGCCAGCGGGTCAAATGCGAACGCCTTAACAACGAAGACATCCTCTTCTTCGGCAAAACCCACGCTCTCTTTCTCCAAACCTCCGATGTCGGTCCCCTCGACTATCAGCGCGGCCTAGACATGGCCGCCGACAACGATAATGTTTGGAGTGACCGACGCGGTCCCGGCGCAGGAACCGCCCTTGGCATGCCCACCGGCCTCGATATGCCGCCTATGGATCCTGCACCTGGAATGCCAGCAAACGGCTTTCAAGATCCGCTCTTCAACAACTCAACAAACTTAACCGATTCCCTCGCCCGCCGAGGACGCGATCCCTTTGCCTCTGGCGAAGATTTCAACCTCCTTGAAAGCAACGATTCAGACGAGTTTGGTCTCTTCGGAAACAGTAACGAAAACCCAAGAAACACCGGATTTAGCGCTCCTCTCCAAGGCGGCGACGACCCCTATGGCCTCAGCAATACCGCCCCGATGCTGCGCCCCTTCAGCGACGGTCCCGCGCCAGGAATTATGAGCAGCCGCTCCGCGAGTATGGGCCTCCCCCCAGGATCGCAAGTTGGCCCCCTCCCCAGTAATACTGACGTCAACGACATTGAGAAACTGCTAAGCACAAGCTCCCTCGATGATCTCGACGACCTCATCCCTCACGATCACCAAAACCCTCCACCACCACCTCCTCTTCCCAACCCCCCCGCCACAATGCTCGCGCCGCCACCCATGGCGAGCGGCCAATTTGCACCTCCACCATCGGGAATTATGAATTCTGGAGTCCTTGGTTCGGGGATCAACGCCCTGCCTCCGCTTCCTCCTCCTTCAGGACGATTCACTCCACCAAATATCACTTCGGCTCCCCCACCTCTCAACCAACCATTGCCACCCCTCTCGGGGATGCAATCCGGCGTCACTCCGCCCTTAGGACCCCTGCCTCCGCTTCAATCCATTCCTCCTCTGCAATCGATGCCTCCGATACAATCAGCTCCCGCGCCGCAGCAAACTGCGACAGAAACAATTAAGAGCATGTCTCGAGACGATTTGATTGCTCGACTCACGCTGATGCAAGGAGAAATGGGCAAGCTGAAAGGCGCCTTCCAAGCCGCTCAGGCCGGCGGGCAGCAGGCTGTCGTACAAGCCGCGAGCATCTTCAAAGATAAAGAACTCGACCGTCTCAACCGCCTCCTCGCCGAAGTTCGCGCAGAGCTCGCCCGAGCCCGAGACGAACTGGAGAACGTCTGCGAAGAACTCGACAACGTCACTGACGAAATGATCGAGAAGGAAGACCTCATCCAAGAGCTTCAAGATCGAATCAGCCAAGGCGGCGACGTCTTCGCCCTTTGAGCCATTAACAATTCCAAAGGCCAGGCAATCGACAGCTATTTATTCGGGGAGGTTAGGAGGCTTCGCCAACGCGGGCTTCGCTCACTCTCACTCAAATCTTCCTAGCCCCTATAGA
>JARGOJ010000475.1 GCA_029210225.1 Planctomycetota bacterium | reverse complement strand
TGAATCTCGAGATTGAAAATGACAATGCCAAGAGCATAAAAGCCCAGGCGATGCTCGCGACCGCAGAGGCCTACTTCCGTCTTGGAAAGGTCGACAACTGCTATCAATTGCTTGAGAAGTTACCCGAGAAGGGTCTCGCGACAGCAGCTCAGAGGTCTCTTGAGTCTCGTCTCAAGCTCTTGAGTAAAAAGCTTCGCGGCACTGTTGAATTGACCGTTCCTGCTAATAGCCCAATTATCAAAAGTCAGGATGAAAAGCTCATCGTTGTCGAGCAGGACGAGAGCGGTCCGAACAGCACAACATTCAAATTCTCTCAAGTCGTCTTAACCCAAGGGGAACTTCGCCTAAAAGCGTGTCACAACTTCTCTGTTCCCGAGCGTACTGACCAATGCGGCCAGCTCGAAATTGAAGATCGCCAAGCCCTTTTCTTTGTCACTCAATCGGGTGCGGTGCATGTCTATCAATTCGAGTCAGAGATCCCCGTCCGGCTATGCAAGACACGTCCCCATGGGTCACTGAAGAACACGATTCTCTTCGCATTGGGACATGCGAACGACAATGAATACTTAGACGGTGTTTTTCGCATACGTGACAAGTCCGTTTGGTTCATCTGCTTAGACATCGGTTCACCTGGCGAAACAGTGCTCCACATCCCCCCGATGAACGGGAGTTGGAGCGGTCAGCTACGTTTCCATGACATGAACGAAGACAATCGAGAGGAATTGATCATGGGTGAGGGGGCTTGGAACACCTTCGCTCTGGCAATATATAAGGGGTTCAACGGATCCCAGATGGAGTATCCAAAAAAACGGAAATTTGGCCTCGTTGAATACATGAGCTTTAATCGACTCGACGACCAAAAGACCGAGTTGTTAATCACATCTGAGCGAAACTCCTACTATGACGTCGGAATAATTTTTGGCACGGATTTATCTCCCAAAATTCCCGATGGCATTTGGAGCCTCAAATCGGGAATGGATCAACCGGAACTCATTTTAGCCAAACCCTTTGAACAGCGAGACCACTCCAAATTTGGAATTGCAAGAAGAATGGGGGCTTTCCTCAGCAAGGAGCCAGATAAACTGATCTACGCGCTGCAGCTTGAAGCAGATCGGATCTATTCGCTCTACTTTGACTTTGGCGGCCCCAATCCCCTGTCGATCCCTGATGTAAACCGCAGCTTTGATTTCATTGATTTCGATCACAATGGGGATCAAGAGCTGTTTCATTCCATTCATTCGACCCGTGATAAGTCCCAAACATTAAAAATCATGGGGCTCCATACTCTCACTCGAAAAGACGTCAGCGCCGAAACGAATCTCGACACTGCGCTCATAAACGTTCAGCTCAAGCTCATCTCTACTCTGCTCTCTGGAAAGCAATATCAGCGCGCCTTAATGTTGACAGGAAACCTCTTAGAAATCCAAGGCTTAAGTAAATCGCTAAAATTGAATCTAGAGCTTAACAGGGCCCGAATTCTACTCGCAAAGAAAGACCGTCAGGCTGCTAGAAATTCGGCGCTTATGGTTGCAAAGTCAAGCTCTCTCTTGCGTGAGGAGAGCTTGAGGCTAGCGATGAACTGCGCCGATGAAATGGGCGACTATCGGAGCGCGCTCTCCGATTTGGATGCTCTATTACGGAGTCCAACGCTCACGCAGGCGAATCGTCAGTTGCTCTTAGTAAGACAGAAGGCCTATCAAACACTCGCCCAAAGAGTCCCGTTGATCACTTTCAATAAACAGTCTATCAATGCCGGCACTCTCCCGATGGTTTCTGAAGCGCCTTGGAGTCACAATCTAGATAAGACGGGCGTCTCTTTTCATAGCAATAAATTCTCGGATTCTGCCTTTAGCATTCCTATTCATTACAACGGCGGGTCTTTTCATTGCAGCTATAGTTTTCAATTAAAGCGAGTTGAAAAATTCACATCCTTTAAGGTCGGCATGCATGAGATCGCAATGGACAAGCCCGGTTACGATCTTACAAACAAGGCGAAGAATCCAAAGCTCAATTTATGGCAGATTGCCGTGGGGACCGGTGGAAACGGTGACATAATGACCTGGGATCGAAGTATCGGCTTCACTAGCAAGAGCTCAAAGATCCAGTCAGATGGTTTGATCGTTGCCTTTCCCCCGGGTCACATTCAGATTAAGGCGACCTATCGTCACGACAACGGCCTTCTCAGCCTTGCGGTCACACGAAATGGAAACGTTACTAGAACGGCGAGTGTTGTTTCGCCAGGGCTAAAACCAGGGGATTATCAGCTTCATATCATGGCGGTCGTAGAACCCCTTGGGCGCCAATTCAGTCGCTTGCCTTGGAGTTGTGAGGTAAGCTTGGAAGACTTCGTCCTATCTGGAAAAGAGGGCAACGTCACAAGCGCAAAACTGTCGAATCCTCTTTTCAGTGAGGCTGGAATGGCGGTACTACGAGGAGATATGGCAAAGGCCATAGAAATGTATAGCAAGAGTCTGGAAAGCAAAGAGGAACAAAGCAAACGTTGGGAGGCCGCATTCGGCCTTGGTGTGGCTCTGGCCCGCTCAAAGCGGGGTGACGAGGCGCGGGCGATATTTGCTCAATTACGGTCCGCAAACGGCCCTGTGTTTCGCAACCTCTGGCAACGCTGGCTCTATGTTTTAGACGATCCGGAATTGAAGGAGATTGCGAGGACCGAGGTCTTGGACGCTAACGTTGTTGACGTCTTCAACCGGAGTTACTTGAGCAAAGATTTTTACAAAGCGTCCTTGGTGTCTGTTCTAGTCGCCCCTGGAGTATTAGTGACTTCTCCGGCCTTCGGTCATTCCTGGTACCAAGTTGGCAATTTGGAGCGCGCTAAAAAACACCTTAATTCTCTTGCAAATAGAAATCCCTCCATTGTCCCGGCGACCTTGGGTATGATCGCATTCCATAGTAAAGACTATCCAACCGCGATGAAGTATTGGAGTGAATATGACAATTGGGATGGTCCCTCGAAGCGCTTGGTGAATCCCTATCGCATTCGCTCGATTTACCTGGTCAATAACCCCAAGCGGGCGCTTGAAAGCAAATATATGCGCCGCTAGCTTGCACATATCGCCAGACCCAAGGACAGCCTTTTTCTTGGGTCAATGCGCAGACGTCAATCTTCGATGAGCTTCTTTTTGACGTAGGCACGAAACTCGGCTTCCACTTTGTTTATGGGGCCGAATTTTTCAATAAAGAGCTTTAACTGAGCGGCCTCAGACTCTTGTCGTGAGCGACGCTTGCGGCCGTTCATGCTGCGGGTCATTTTTCGAACAGCCTTAAGATACTCGAAGAAGGGCTCTTTGTATTTACGCCACTTACCAACAATGAAGAAGTGAATGAGAGCCCAGGAGGACGCGTAGGCGAAACCAGGATCTCCCCGTGCGATCAATTGAGTCCGAGAGCTCACCATGACCTTTAGATTTAATGTACGGCCTTTCTTGAGCGCTCTTTGAAGATTCTCGATGCGAAGCTTGTTCCCTTTGGCGACGTGGCGTCCTTTCCATACAGCGGCATCCTCGAAGAGCATCGCCAACCCTTCCGTCAGCCACTCTGGGTTCAGATCGCTGACGTGAAGCAATTCCGAGTTGTAGCATAGTTGGTGCACCGCTTCGTGAATTGTTGTCGAACGATTAGCGTCGTCGTAGAAGTTCGCAACCTCTTTCTTGAACTTTTTGTACCGCTTGAGTTCTTTCCGATAGAACTCCCCTAATTGCCGGACAGCTGCGCTGTTCTTAGCCTTCTCTGCGGCTTTCTTCTGCTTCTTTATCTTATCTAAGTGCGCCTTGAAGCTATCTAAGTTCCGTTGAGAATTCGCTGCTCCTTGGCTGCTCGTGCTGTCATAGAGGTAGAGCTGGTTCGTGCTCGTCGCATAAAAGCCCGCTGCGGCTCCTCCCAAGCCAAACTTCCGTGCGAATTGATTGAAGCTCGCTTCGTCTTTGAATATGACCGCTTCCAATTTGTAATTCGGGCGCTCTAACTCAAAGCCACGCTCTTCAAAGTATTTGTAAAAGCCCTTCCGCACCTGTTCAAAGAGGACTGAATATTTTCTTGTGAATTCTTTTGAGGCCGAGGACGCCACCGCGTAGCTCTTTGATTCTTTATATAGAGAGCCGGAAGGCAGATGCTTTAGGACCTTTGCTTTCTCTTCGTCCGTAAGCTTAGGAAGGACAGGGTCTGCAATTTTCTTTTTCGCCGTGGGTGTGGCGTCTGGCTTCTTCTTTTCCTCCGCCGGACCCTTTCCGTCCATTTCGACTTCAACAACCTCCGACGCTTTGAAAGTGAGGCTCCCGTACTTCATTTTGATTTCGTAGACGCTTCCCTTTTTCGTCACTTTACCCGTCAGCTTTCGACCGTCTTTTAAGACCAACACATCACCGCGAGCAATGTTGATGGACAGCAAAGTGAGAAGCCCAACGAAGAATGGCAAGAACAGTCGACGGCGAGATTTAGAATGAGGATTCATCGTCAGCATCTCCGGGATGTGAAATATTGGATTCCTTGGAAAAGTTAGTATAGGAAAATGCCCCCCTAACACATGCACATTGACGAAAAGGCCCTAAAAAGCTCCACTAGGGTTACTCAAAGTGAGCCTTGGCAGTCCTATTCACAGTGGGGGCCGAGACATTCCCAACTAAAGCGAAGTTTATCGAAGACTAAGGAGTTCAAAGATTGGTCGAGGATCATTTAGACAGATTGCGCCGTGATCATGAGGCCGACCCCGATGACCCTTCAAAGCGGCATCGTTTTGTCCAGGCCTTGAAGCGTTGCAAGACGCTCCCTCACTATGCATTGATTGGCAATATCCATGGTAATCTTGAGGCGCTTCAGGCGGTCTTTAGAGACTTAACCAAGCGTGACATTCCCGATGTCCTTTGTATGGGAAACATCTTCGGTTATGGTCCAAACCCCGCAGAATGCCTCGACCTCATTAATGATCGATGCTCGGTCGCGCTGACTGGGGCAATCGAGTCGACGTTCATCTACAATTCACGTACTTCTATTAGTCAAGATAGCGTTCGGCTTGCTTGGACCCGAGCGCAGCTCCACATAGGATTGGAGGCTAAAGTCCAACGGCGCTTTGACTTTTTCAATCGCTTGCAGCGAAAAGTCGAAATCAATGGCTATTGTTTCGTTCACGGATTGCCGTACTCGCCTATCCATGGAAAAATTGATTCCATGCCCCATTGGGCCACTTCATACTCGGGTATTCGTCGAGTCTTCGAGTCTTTTGGAAAATGTCTCTTTGTCGGTCATCCGGCAAATCCCTTAGCGAAGACAGAAGAAGGTCGCTCATACAGCAGTGACGATCTGACCGGACGCTTCCGTTACTCCGACTCTGACAAGAAATATATCTTAGGAATTGGCTCTGTTTGGAATCGGACAAACGATCCGGCCTGCTACGCAGAGATCCTTGGGAATCAACTCTTCTGGCATTTTGTTAGCTATGACAACGCCGCTACGATGGCTAAATTGGAAGCGATTCCAGAGTTAGCACAGGACAACCACGTCGTTGATCACAGCGAGTTGTTCGACGAGTAAACAAATAAGAGAGAACAGGCAGGAGACAAAACCCTCCTCATTCAAGCTACTCATCGTTGACCAAAATAGCCAGAAGCGGTAATGTGGCATATTGCAAAGAAGTCGTTTTGCAATGGACGGTTTATTGTGTCAATCGGGCATTTAACGGGTCTGGGGGACGACGCCACAGATCCGAGCCGATTCTGACTTTTTTGCTGCGGCCATCGACAACGATTTTGAGCGCCAAGAAATGTAGGAGATTTGCTGCCCTCTCCAATGAACTGTTGGAAGTGAAGGGGAGTGAGAGAGAGCAACGAATTCCCCAACTGATAACTGGTGTCACACATTGTGCTCTGGGTTTCGAAACAGCGCGAAGATTGAGCGATGGAAAAGAGAAGACTTGGAACTTAAAGGTGAATTACATTTTCTTTGTCTAGCCTGCAAAGCTGAATTCTCCAGTTATGAGATGCATGAGCAGGGTGTGGAGAGTGGTGTTTGTCCTTCTTGTAACACCGAGGATTGGTTCATGTACGGCTTCTTCTCTGGAAGCAAAACGAACTATCACATCGCCGAGAATGTCTTGGGAATTGCTCTACTCGCGACGGTTGGTGTTGGCTTTGCAAAGGCCACGAATACAACAGAAACTCAATGCGTTTTTCAAGAGCAAGTGACTGGTGAAGAGGTCTTAAAGTTAACAAGGTCTGAGTGGAACAGGCGGGCGCAACTCATCGCTCAAATTTGCAAAAAGAACAACGAGCGTTACTTAGAAGTGCTCCAGCGATTGAACGCGACAGCCTCAGTCAATTGCTTCCTTTGTCACGATTTATTTCTCCCCGGACACATCAAAGCGAAGAACGGTCTTGTCTTGCCGGATCACTTCACGAGCGATAAATACTGCAGCATGGGATGCCTAAAACAAGTGAGAGACAAAGAACGAGAGCAAAACTGTGCTCAATGCTCGAAGGCCTTTCTGGCTCCTGAGGCCCCTGACGATCCAGTGATGGCTCGCTATTGGAAGCCACGACTTTGGCATACAGAGGGGTACTGCTCCGAGAAGTGCAGCAACGGTGCTACCGAGCTTGGATGTCATGTCTGCAAGAAGTCTTTTGTCGTCACTAAGCTCAGTTATCTCCCGATCCATGCGAAAATCATTGAGGCCCAAAAGGCCGGCTACTGTGGAATCCGGTGCCAGGATAGCGGAGTAAAATTGGCAGAATATGGCAATGACCCTGAAGCAAGTGCGAAAGAGGATACTGAAAATATGGTGCAGACATGCTGCAAACAGGAACATAGCTTTGACGTACCACTTGCTCATGACGGCTTGCTTGCTTTTTGTATAGACTGCGAAGACCGTGTAAAGATCGAACTTTCAGAAGGAACGGTCCTCTGATGATTGGAATCAATGAGCGCCTCGAGAACTGCTTCATAACCCACCGCTTCGACGAAAGCCTTGAAACCTACGACGATTGAAAACTTGGGCGGAGAGTCGTTGATTGAT
>JARGOJ010000474.1 GCA_029210225.1 Planctomycetota bacterium | reverse complement strand
AGTTTGGAGTGCTGCATAGCTGTACGGTTGCGTTCTTCAAGGTGCCTTACAGCGCCGACTTTTCCCCAGCGCTAGACGAAGCGCGAGCTCTGCGTCGACCCGAGAGCGATGAATTGCGCCGGGTTTATGCGGGGAAATTGGCTGAGTTAACGGACAAGCTCTTTCAATTGAGAGCGCTCCACAGCGACTATCATCTCGGCAACATCTTAATCTCCGGCGCCGATCGCCTCTCTGTCATTGACCTCAACGCGGTTCGCTTTGTGTCCCAGGTTTACCCTGAGCAGAAACTGAAGGTGCTGTCTCGCATCGCTTTGTCCCATGCTCCCTTTGCGCGGAAAGTCAGAACATTTGCTCAGCAAGAAGTCGAGTGGCTCTGTGAATCCTTCGCGGCCATCGACCCGAGCCTGGGGAACGCTGCAGAGCTGCAGCAAAAAGTTCTCACCGTTGCTGGCGAGCTTGAAGCGATTCGCTTGAAGAGTCGGGACAAGCGCTGCCTTGTTTCATCGTCGCTCTATGAGAATAAACGTCGCGGATCAAAGATCGTTTATCGTCGCCGCGCCGTCGACGAATCGGACATCGAAGTCGCTCTCAAGGCACCGGCTTTGGAGACTCTTCACAAAAGCGCCCGAGGCTTTGTGGATGTCATCGAGGCTCCACCCTCTATAGCGGCGGCCATTGCGGCAATAAGAGGAGGTGAGGCGCCAAAGACGCTCGTGCGTAAAAGCATTTCAAATCACCGATTGAAGACGCTGCTCGACAGCGGCATCAGAGATTCGAAGGGGATGCGGTCGTGGAAGGCGGCGCGGGCCTTGGAGGTTCGAGAGCTAGAAACTGCGTTGATGCTTGCATTGGTCGAAACGAAGAAAGCGGGTTTGTTTACTTCCGGGAGCGTCATCTTCATGGAGCACATCCAAGATTCTTGGATGGTCCATCGCTATCTGGAGCAGGTTTTGGGAGCTTGGCCTAGTGAAGGCGCGCCGTTGACTACTCGATTTCAGTTCATTCGCGAATTGGCGGAATTTTTGGCTCGAATTCAGGAAAACGGCATCCGTCACCACGATTTGGCGGTTCAAAATGTCTTAGTTCGCCCCAAGGAAGCTGGGGGCCATGAGCTTTTTCTCATCGATTTGGACACGGTGCGTTTGAGCGCGCTTCGTCGTCGCGATCGCATTCGAAATCTCGTTCATTTCTCTGATCTTCCAGACCAAGCCAGCTCACGGGACAAGCTGCGATTCTTCAAACATTATTTGGAGAATGGCGGACAAACTATCTTGGAGCCGGAACTTCAGAAGTGGGGCCGACGTGGTTTTATTCAGGAGATCTCTCGGCGCCTCGATGCGAGAATGGAGGCGAAGCGTCAGCGCGCTCTCAAACGCGCAAATCACTAGTGTTTCTCCTAAGCTCAATCCTCTCCTCAGACCGGTGTAGAAGAATGACCCGATTCTCACGATTGACGACGCTGATTTTGGCGGCCCTCTTTGTATCAGTCTATGCAGGGGACGTTGCCTGGGGAGACGATTTAGCGTCGAAGCGAGTGATTGAACTGCGCTGGAAATCCTATCCAAAGGAAGTGCAGCAGGTCCACCTGGACAGTTGGGGATATCAGGTTAAAGAGGCTGTTGTCAAAGATGGCTTCGGGTTCCGCCTGTCCCCATCAAAGAAGAGCGCATCGAAAGCATTCCGAGATGTCATTTCGGTGACGGTGATCCGTCATTTTCGCGGCTACAAAATTCAAATGGAGTGTTTTCGCGACTTAGAGAACACCATCGTCGCCAAAGATGAGCAGACGGTCCTTTTCCTCAATGCGGTCCCCCTCGCTCTCATGAAGTCCTTAAAGGTGGTGATTACGCCGCTTGGTCGGCTAAAGAAAACGGGCGCGAGGACAGCGAAGCTCTCATTGCTTGGGAGTTCTGGAGCGCGGGTTAAAAAAGGAGATGTCTTCCGGGTCGCTCGCCGAAGGAAAGGGCGAGCGCGGGGAAAGACTCTGGCCTGGACCTATTTTGAGGCGACTAATATCTCTGGAGATGGTCGAACTGTCCTTGGCACCCTTCACAGCGGCAAACTCTGGAGCACCGATGAGCGGCGCTTTGAGGACTTCGCAGTCCCGCTTCAAGTCGACCCGACCATTCCCCTCCAATTGCTCCTCGTTGATCGTCAGGAAGGTCGAGCGCTCCGTGGCTATCAGATCTATCAGAAGCGCGAGAAGAACTATGAGTATGTTGGGGTGACCGACGGTCGGGGTCGCCTCACCTTGCGCTTCAAGAGCTCGGGGATTCAGACGCTCCAGATCCGCTTCAACTCGCTGATTCTCGCTCGATTTCCCGTGGTGGCTGCGAAGGACTGGGCTGACCGAGTTATGACCTTGCGTCTCAAGCGTCGTGAGGATCTGAGCAAATATCACATTGAGTTGAGTCGAATTCGCCAACAGATAGAGGACCTCATCTTGCTACGCGAGGTCGCTCTCGAAGACGTTCAACAGGCGATCAATGACAGAAAGTATGTCTACGCCCAAAAGGTCCTTGAGACCTTTCAAAGCGAGGCGAAGCATATGGCGGGTCTTAAGCGACAGGTCAAGACCTTGAACGCAAGCGCACGATCAGCAAAGCAAGACATTTCAGCCTTTGTCGAGCGCTTAGAGAAGCAGATAGAGCGGGATGAGAAGCGCCTCGATGTGACCTTGGTGGCGGCGCAACTTAACGCGATGAAAGATCGAGTCTTAGCGCGTAAGAAGTCGGAGAAGGCCATCCTTGAGGCGAACACTTATCTGGCGAAGAACAATGTCTCAATGGCGCTGGCGAAGCTTCGTCAGGCGTGTTTGGCCGACCCGACTTGGGAGACTCCGAAACAAAAACTAGAATCTCTAGAGCGTCGCTGGAAGGTGAACAGCTCGGCCCATCGCAAGGCTCGCGATCTCATGTTGGTCTGCGCCGATTGGGATTGGAAGAACATCAAGAGTCGCTTTGGCGAGCTAAAGCGAGCTGTCGCTGAGCTTAAAAATCAGCGCGATGAGCTCGCGCTTCGGGGCGCCCTTCGAATATTGACGAAGCACCTCACCAAAACAACCGATGACGCCAAGACTTTGCTTTCCATGAATCGATTGCAGGAGGCGAAGCAGAGAAGCCAGGTGAGCTTGGAGCTAGGGCCTCTTGTCGACGAGATCTCTGCGTTCTTAAAGAGCCTGAATAGCGACAAGTCTTAGTTGTCGCTTTTCGGGGAGCCTGGTCGAAATAGAAAAAGGGGTCATAAAGACCCCAAGTTCTGCGACCGGTGTGCGGCCGAGTGAGCAATATTAAAGCAGAGCTTAGCTCGGCTTCTTTTCTTCTTGCTTCTTCTTCTGCAAGCTTTCGAGCATGCTTGCTGCATCGTTGAGCTGGTAACGCTGGCGGAATTTTTCGATCCGTCCAGTGGAATCCACAAACCTCTGCTTACCGGTATAGAAAGGATGAGAGGCTGAAGAAATCGCCACTTTGTAGAGTGGATACTCTTTGCCATCTTTCCACTTGATCGTGTCCTTAGTGTGGACGGTGGAGCGTGTGACATATGCAAAGTCAGCACCCACATCCATGAACACGACATCTCGGTATTTGGGGTGAATACCTTCTTTCATTTGAATCTCTCAATCCTTATACGTGAAGAAAACGGGCAATCTGCTCCGGGTTTTCTCAACATTTTTGGCGCTCATGGAGAGCCGTGGAAGTGTGTTTCTCTTATAGAACGGAGACACCTACAAATATGCTGTAAGGCGGTCTTTCTCCGTGAAAGCCGGAGAACTCTATCAGAAGACACTCGGAAAAACAAGAGGAAAGCTTCGAACAGTTCCTTCGATTCGGGCAAAGCGAGGTCAATGAGGCCGGAGGGAGGAAGTTAGGACCTTTGGGGTCCTTGGTTTTTAGGCATCAGTCGCTGCCCAATATTCAAGCGCTTGGTAAATTGGCCTCGACAGGGAGAAGAAAAAGTGATCTTTGTTAGCTGCGAGATCTTTTATCGTCGCAGTGAAAGCTCGGGCAGAGAGCTACATAGACACACGCTCATGCAAATGAGTCCCCGGGGAATGAGAAATCGAGCCATTCATGGACGCAGGGCAGCCTGACAAAGCTAATTCAAAGGGTGAGTGCATTCTCTTGGTGGATGATAGCCCCATCAATTTACGTGTTTTGCAAATCGCCCTTGAGGAAACCGGCCATAAACTCATCTTGGCGAGCAACGGGGCCGAGGCCGTCACGATGGCGATTGAACACCAACCCACGCTGATTCTCCTCGACATTGTGATGCCCGTGATGGACGGCTTTGAAGCCTGCAAGAAACTGAAGGACGATCCACGGACAGTGGAGTGCGCCATCATCTTTCTCTCAACCCTTGATCAAACTCAAAATAAGGTGCGTGGCTTTCAAGAAGGCGCGGTGGATTACATCACCAAGCCCTTCGAAAGGGCCGAGATCATTGCCAGGGTGGAAACTCACTTGACCTTGAAGCGGTTGAGGAAGCAGCTTATTGCCAAGAACCTCCAGCTTGAGCACGAGTTAACCGTGGCGCAAGAGCTGCTCGAAGACGCTGATCGCCACATCCAAGGACCTCTCATCGGACACAGCGAGGCCATCCGAGAGCTTCGCAGTTTCCTCGCATCGGTCGCCGAATGCAGTGACCCGGTCCTCATGCATGGCCCGGTGGGCACCGGTGAAGAATCGTTCGCTCGCGCCATTCACAAGCAATCGAAGCGGAGTCATAAAGCGTTCATTTATGTTGAGTGCGTGAGCATTCGAAACGATGAGGCGCTCTTCGGCAGTTTTCATCCGAGGAGTCAGGGCCGGGGTAAGGGAAAATTTGACCTCGCGCTAGGTGGAACCCTCTTCCTCGATGAAGTTTCAGAGTTGTCAATAACGACCCAGGAGCTGCTCTATGGGATTCTGACTGCGAAGGCCAAAGAGAACGATGGATTGGCTATGAATCGTCAAGCAGTGCGGATCATCGCTTTCTCCTCTCGTGATTTGACGGAAGCAACACGGAATCACAGTTTTGATCCCGATCTTTATCATTTACTCCATAAACGAGAGAAGGCGCTTCCCACTCTGTTGCAGCGCATTGACGATTTGGACCTGCTCATCGACAGCTTTGTGGGTCAACAAGCCCGCCGCCTTGGGAAAGTCGTGAACGGCTTTTCAAGCGAGAGCCTGCAGAAGTTGAAAGACTATCATTGGCCCGGAAACATTGTGGAGCTGAAGAGCCTTGTTGAACGAGCGGTGATGCTAGCCAGCACGCCCACTTTGGAATTGGAAGAAGGCTCCATTGAGCATTCTGAAGCACTCGGCGGCTATGATCTCGTTCATAAATTGAGCTCTGGGGGAATGGGTGAGGTTTGGCTGGCGAAACATAAGCTGCTGGCCCGTCCGGCTGCGGTCAAGCTCATTCGAACGGATGTTGAAAGTGATGAGGCCTCGGAGGATATCTTTCGCCGCTTCGAGCGCGAGGCGAAGGCGACGGCCAATCTTAATTCTCCCAATACAGTGACGCTGTTTGATTATGGACTCAGCGCGAACGGTGACTTCTATTATGTGATGGAGTATTTGAGCGGACTGGATCTGGAAATACTCGCGCTGCATCACAAGACTCTTCCATTTGAGCGGGTGGTCTGGTTCCTGATTCAAGCTTGTCGATCTTTGGAAGAAGCGCACCAAACGAACTTGGTTCATAGGGACATTAAGCCTGGAAATCTCTACATTTGCCGCGCAGGGAATGAGTTTGATTTCCTGAAGGTCTTGGACTTTGGAATTGTTAAGTCGAGCGTCAATGACTCGGACAATGCGGAAGGCGTGAATGCAGAGTTTTGTCTCGGCACACCGGGATACATGGCTCCGGAGGCGATTATTGGCCAAGGAGACTTAGATGGGAGGGCGGATGTTTATTCGCTGGGTTGTGTGGCCTATCGCCTATTGACCGGGCAGGATGTCTTTTCTGCAGAGGGTCGGGTTCAATTGCTCTTCAAGCATTTGAAAGAGAAGCCCAAGGCTCCTTCTCGGGTCGGGAAAAATTATATTCCGGCTAATCTCGATGCGATTGTTCTGCATTGTTTGGAGAAGCAAGCGGACCAGCGCTGCGATGTGTCGGAGTTGTTGAAGCGTTTGGAGGAAGTCCATGCTGCCAAACCTTGGGATCGCCACAAGGCTGAGAAGTGGTGGCGGCAGCATTTGCCCCATTACCTAAAGAACCCGGAATCGAGTGCTCAGCACCAATTCCAGGTTCTTGTCGATCGTCATGATCAGACGACTCAGGCATTCGGAGGCTTGTTTCCAGAGCTTTAGGCTCTTGGCGCAATCACTTTTTTACGCCTAAATCAAAGAGCTTCACATTGGACTGGCCTGATCGGTAATACCAATCATTTTTGTTGTCGATGTAGATCAGCGTGTCGTTGCTCATTAAGAGCATTGGGACAATGCTCGACTCGGTCGCGGAGATCTCAATCATTTTATCGGTCTCGGTGTTCAAGCTGCCAATACGTCCGTCATCAAAGTAGAAGCAAAGGTTTCGCCAATAGTGATTGTTTGGCTCAATTTCGATGAGGCCCTTGCCTGAGCGCTTGAGAACGACTTTTTTCTTCCTCGTCTTCACGCTGATGAAGCAAACACCCTCTTTATCGATAATGTAGAAACCAGTCGGTGAATAGTGAATCCAAGTTCGAGTCGCGGTGAATTCCATTTTCTGGTCGCCGTTGCTGAATTCAATCTTAGTCGCTTTTCTTGGCTCTGTTTCATCATAGGAAATTTCATGACTCCAAAAGTGAGGATTGTCTAGCTTGGCTTCGGGGATGTCTTCGTCGGTGATAACGTCACCTCTCCATATCTTGCCAGGCACCAATTCAAGTTTGCTGTCTTTGAAGACGAAGACACTGCTTCTGTGTTGGCGAAGCACGTAGGCGAGCCCATCGATGTATCGAACAATCCTATGGCTTCTCTCTGACTTGGGCAGGGTGAACTCACCCTGCTCCTTGGAATAGAACACCACTTCTCCGGAAACTGTGACTCTACTGT
>JARGOJ010000473.1 GCA_029210225.1 Planctomycetota bacterium | reverse complement strand
CGAGCGACCTTCATTGTCTGCGTTTCAAAGGGCATTGGAGCATCGGAGCGAGGGTCATAAGCCTTGGTTGGGCATTGCTATAGCAGCGATTCTATTGTTGATTCTTCTCACCCTTGCCGTTTCTTTCTTTGTTCCCGAGGACGAACTGCGCTGGGAAAAATTTCCGGAGAGTCAGCAATGGACTCAAGGCGAGACGGTCGATATTCATGGTCAATCTTCAAGGAGCGATGCGGCGCTGACAATTGATGAAAAGTCTGTGAAAATTGAATTTGACGGATCTTTCAATTATTCCTATCTCCTCAAGGACGGAGAGAATAGAGTCCGGCTTGAATTGACAAAGGGCGATCAGAAGCTCGTCGATACTCTAACAATTGTTAGAGACAAGCAAGCGCCCAAGCTCATCGATAGAGCAACGAAGATTGGGAATTATTCAGTGCTGCCCGGGCCGGAGTGGCACGCCTCCGTTGAAGACCTATGCCTCGATCAATTCGAAGTCAATGGATTTGTTCAAGCAAGCAGGGAGGGACAATTCAGAGTCGCGTTCTCCGCCGCTCCCAAAGTCTATATGATGAAATGGCGCGCCAAAGACAAGGTCGGCCTAAGCAGCTCGGGTGGGGCCCTCGTTCTCACTCAAGAGAGCGTTGACTTTGCCTTCGAGGGCTTGAAAGACCGTACGGCGTGGAACCGCCTGGATCCTTCCCTTCAGGACTTTGTTGCCATGTCTGTGTCATTGGATCTTGGCTCAGCCTTTGAATTGAAGGGTTGTGAGACATTTCAATGCGGCGCATTGAAGCACAGGCTCGCGGTCTATCATCATAAGAAGACTGGAGCGCGCTTTCACCTTATCCCTGGAGGCCGATTTATCCTTGGCACGCCCGACCTGAAAAGAGAGCTAGACTTCTGCCGTCGCACCAAGGTGAATTATCCCACTGAGTGGATCTATCGGGAGAGAGCGCAGCGGGAAGTCTTAGTGCTCCCCGTTCTTGTCTCCCAGACCGAAGTGACTGTGAGGCAGTGGTATTCCATCATCGATGAAGACATGCCAAAACGAGCGGATTGGCCTGTCGCCGGGAAATCATTCCTGAAAGTGAAACAGTGGTTGAAGCAGGTTGGTCAGGGGCTTCGCTTACCCAGCGAAGCAGAGTGGGAATACTTCAGTCGCGCTGGTTCCAGGACTCGCTTCTTTTGGGGCCCTGAATTGAATAAAGACTACGCTTGGACACGGGAGAGTACTAAGGATGCTCACTCTGTCTTCGAGCACAAAGAGAAGACCAACGCCTTTGGCTTGCTAGACACGCTGGGGAACCTCCATGAATGGTGCGAGGATCACTGGCACAATGATTACTCGGGAGGTCCGAAAGATCATAAGCCCCGGCAAAGACCCGATTCGACGCTTCGTGTTTTTCGAGGCGGCTCTTACAATCGGTACGCCGCAAAGAACCGCGTGACCTATCGGAATGGAATGTCTGAAACAGAGACAAAACAAGCCTTCGACGTAGGTTTCAGAGTTGTCGTGAGCTTGCCAGCTAGAAAAAAGTAATCAACGGCTCTTAATGTTCTCTGTGAGTTTTCCGCAAGCCTCGTAGATGCTCTTCGTCAACGAGGCTTGTTCAATTTCTTCAAGAGGCCGCCAAGTTGAATGCTGGCCTTGGCAATCTGCCGTCGAATCGTCGTCTTCGGAACATTTAATTGATCGGCGATTTGCTGATAGCTCAATTCGCTGAGAAAATGAAGCAAAATCAGCTCTTTCAAGTCGCTGTCTAGATCGTCCAAGGCTTCGAGTAAGTGAGATTGTTCCTCTCCTTGCGCGGCTTCGGTGGCAGGCCCTCGGTGTTGATCGCGTATTTGCATGGCAATCTCGGTCCCTCGGAGCACTGGAGCATCCGGACGTCTCTTCTGAGCGTTCATATGCCCAGCGATGTCTCGCATGCGATTATCCGCGATGCGATAAAGCCAAGCCAAAAAAGACGATTGATCATTGTTCTCAAAGGCATCAAAGGATCGGTGAGCTTGGAGAAAGGTCTCCTGAACAATGTCATTGGCTTCAATTTCGCTTCTCAGCTTCTTGCCGAGGCGGACTTCAATATAAAAGCGTAGGCGGTTTTTGTGTCTCTCAAAGAGGTCGTTATATGCGCTGTTATCGCCGTCTTTAGCGCGTTTTAGCAATGCGCGGGTTTCGGGGTTCAATGAGCTAGAGAAGGTCGAGAAAGGATTCATTGGCCGTCAATTTCCGCTGGCCCTTAACTGACCAATAAGTTCATTCACTGAAGTGTAGCGCCGAGTCAAATCCGATTCAAGGCATCGCCGGCAGATATCAAGGACCCACTGAGGATGGGAGTGTGCCTGGATCTCAGGGAACTCTAAAACCATAGCGGTCTTACTTGGCACTTTTCCAAAGAGCATATGGTAGAGGGTCGCACCGAGAGAATAGATATCCGCCCGGTGGTCAATTTTCGCTCCTCCCAATTGCTCCGGAGAGAGATAGGCCAGGGTGCCAAGCACTTCACCACTTTCAGTTAATTCGGTGTGTTGATTCAAATCTTTCGCAATGCCGAAGTCTGCGAGTAAGACCCGGCCGCTTCTCTCAATAAGAATGTTCTGCGGCTTGATATCTCTGTGAAGCCATTGCCACTCATGAACATGAGCCAAGCCCTCGGCGACTGCCATGATCATCTTCCCGGCCTTCGAAGCAGAGAGCGGGCCGACACGTCCTAGATAATCTGCCAGAGTCTCGCCCTCAACGTATTCCATGGCTATGTAGGTCCAATCGCCATCGTGTCCGACTTCATAGATCGAGACTATATTCGGATGTCTCATCTGCTTCAGCGCCGTCGCTTCTCTTTGGAATCTCTCTAAAAAGGCGGGGCTAGAAGAGCGGGAGCGACGGATTATCTTAATCGCGGCCATTTCGCCGCTGGAATGATGCTGTCCTTGATAGACTTCACCCATTCCTCCGCTCCCCAATTCACCCATCAGCCTGTAAGGGCCGAGTTTTTGTGGGAGAATAGGAGCTTGGCTGTCTTGGAACTGAGAGAGAGCATCGAGGGCTTCGAGGCATTGTTCAACCATGACCAAGTCTAATTGATACTCTTTGGCCAAGGCTTTTGGATCGAAGCTCTCCTTGCGCTCTAAGCCTTCCCTGACTCGGTCGAAGAGGTCGGCGAAGCGCTCTTCAGCCTCGTCCTCCGAGCTTGCTTGGTCGGGGGCTTTAGGATTGATCATCGGATTGCTCGGCGGCATTTAGGACTAACTTGCTTATGCCAATGTCTTGGGTTGCGATGCCGGTAAGATCGGCGATTGTGATCATGTCTTGAGCTCGATTGAAATCGCGGCGCAACCACTGACCCATTTCCTCGCAGTCATTGGCCCCGATGACCCCCGCTTGTATGCCGTGAGTAATTTCCCCATGATCCATACACTGCGCTAAGCTATCACAAATGAGCAAGTCGGCTTTATTGAACAATTGAACGTCAAGCTCTTGTTTACCGAGCGCGTCGGCTCCGACGGCGCTAATGTGAGTGCCTGGACGGACGTGCTTGGCGTAGAGAAGTGGCTTCACTGAGGGGGTTGTCGTGACGATCAAATCACACTCTTTGGCCAGCTTCTTTATAGAGGGCGAGACTTCAACATGAAAGCCTGACTCATTCATTTCATCTCGAAATTTGTAGGCGTTATCGGCGCTACGATTATAGACGAGGACATCTCTGCATTCCCGGACGTAGGCCAAGCTCTTCAATTGGAAGCGCGCTTGAACTCCCGCGCCAATAATTCCAATTCTAGTAATGGATTCGTTCGCGAGATGCTTGGCGGCAACAGCCCCGGCGAGCCCCGTTCTTAAATCCGTAAGATAGCCCTCGTCAAGAAGAATGCAGGACGGCTGTCCAGTCTTTGCATCAAAGCTCAGCATCATTCCGTGGCTGGCTGGGAGCCCTTTAGCAGGGTTCTCATAAAAACCCGAGGCGATTTTAATGACATAGTGGCTGTCTCCCTCAATGTAACCGTACTTTATGTGGACGTCCCCTGGAGGACTATCAAATCCGAGATGGCCCACCGGTGGGACCTTCGCTTTTCCGTCCGAGTAGGCTAGAAAACTCTGCTCAATACACTCAATTAATTGTGAGTTGGGCGTGTCTTTTAACAGCTTGAGGATATCGCTTTTGTTAAGAAGCTTCATTGAGAATCTCTCTGAGTTTTTCCGTCGATATGTTGGACCCACAAACAACAATGACGACGTTCAATCCTTTGAATCGCTTGGCATCTTTCATAAAACTCGCAATGGCAACACCCGCTGCGCCTTCAATAATCTTGTGATGCTTCGTCACCATAAAGGTGATGGCCGAGGCGATCTGATCCTCACTGACGAGAATGTACTCGTCGACGTTCTGACGACAGATGTCGAAGGTGATCGATTCGCTCTCCAATCCCCCTGCAGAACCGTCGGAGAGGGTGTCCTGGGGTTCATCAATAATGACCACCTCGCCCTTCTCCACGCTTAAGTACATCTCTGGGGAATTCTCTGGGAGGCAGCCGATAAGCTTCGTTTTAGGTGAGTGCGTCTTAAACCACGAAGAGAGGCCCGACATAAGCCCGCCGCCGCCAATACAGGCCAGAACAACATCGACCTTGGGGAGGGCCTCAGTGATCTCTGAAGCGATCGTTCCCTGACCGGCGATGATGTCAGGGTCGTTGTAGGGGGAGACCCAAACGCGCCCTTCTTTTTCAGCGATGGCTTTGGCGTGAAGCTCAGTCTCCAAGCAAGCTTCGCCGTAAAACTCAAGTTGGACTTCATAGTGACGGAGCGCTTCAACCTTGGCGGGGGCGGCGTTCTTGGGGAGGAAAATGGTGCCCTTGTCTCCCGAGATCGAGAGCGCCCGAGCGAAGCCCTGAGCGTGATTTCCAGTGGAGGCGGTGATCAGCCCCGGGGCCTTCTCTTCAGCGCTTAACTTTAAGATCTTATTGAGCGCGCCTCGGGCTTTAAAAGAGCCAGTGTATTGCTCGCTTTCCAGCTTTAACCAAACCTGGCCCTCGTTCTTTTTGGAGAGGTAAGGCGAGGAATAGAGTGGGGTGTTCAGTATGTGCGGTGAAATTCGTTCCCGGGCCTGGGAGATCGCGTCTGTCCAGTCCATTGATTGGCTCCAGTCTATTTATTCTGCCAGTAAAATTGCGGGCACGCTCTCTTTTGGGGCCAAACTTGGGCCATAGTGCTGGCATTGTAGAGGCGACCGTTTACGACAACGTAAACAATAGAGTTCGTGTTTTTAATATCTTCCAGGGGATTCTTTGAGAGGATTTGAAAGTCGGCTAAGTAGTTCTTCTTGAGGCGTCCTAACTCATGATCGACGCCAATATATTCCGCCGAGAAAACAGTGCCGCAGCGTAAGACGTCCATAGCTTTCATTCCGCCCTGCGCAATCGCCCAAAGCTCCCAGTGAGCACCTAATCCTTGCAATTGACCGTGACTGCCTAATTGAATACGTCCCCCGGCCTCGACAATGTTCTTCAGGGCGACGGCAATGCGCTTGTGATGATAGTCCTCTTCCGGGCTGACTTCCCGGCGACGGCTTCGCTGATCGATCCAGTCCCGGGGAGTAAAACGGAGCAGCTTCTTATTCTTCCAAACGTCGTAGTGCTTGTAAAACCAACGCTCTCCCGAGATTCCACCGTAAGACACCAGCATGGTAGGAGTGATTCCTACTTTTGTTCTCGCGAGAGTTTGAATAACGTCTTTGTAGAGCGGCGCGATGGGAAGAGTGTGTTCGATGCCGCTGTGTCCATCGAAGACCATTCCCAAGTTCATCTCGAAGTTCCCGCCGCCTTCCGGGAAGACCATCATCTTCTCTTTGCGGGCCGCTTTGAGGATCATTTGGCGCTGAGATCGCCGCGGTTGCATATAGCTTTTAACGCTGATGGCTCCGTATGATTTCAATCGTTGAATATGTCGTGTTGCGTCGGCTTCGCTATTAATTTTCGCTGTCCAGATCGAGTCGGCTCCATAGAGAATTGTCCCGGTGCTGAAGACTCTTGGGCCCACAGTCTTACCGGTCGCGACGCGCTCGCCTTGTCCAAAAACAGTCTGAGAAAAAGCTGAGGGGTCATGGACAGTAGTGACCCCGTAGGCGAGGTTCGCGAAGTAGCTATGGTCTTGCTCGGGGAGCACGTCGCGGTAGCCCCAGTGCATGTGAGCGTGGACATCTATGTAACCGGGAATCACTGTGTGACCGGTAATGTCGATCACCTTCGCGTCGTCGGGAACCTTCACCTTGTGGCAGGGCCCTAGGTCGATGATTCGATTATTCTCAACGAGGATAGTGCCGTTCTTAATGATACGCTCGCCGTCCATAGTAATGAGGGTGCCGTGGACATAGGCAATTTTGCCTTTCGGCTTATCACGGCTCGCTTGCATTGCGACGGTTTCCGTTTTCAGTTGGAAACCTGCGTTCTTTTTTGTGCTCTCTTTCTTCGCAGCGCTGCCAGGCTTCTCTCGAACTTTTGCCAGGGCGCTCTTCAATGAGAGGCTCATGAACTCCTGTCCCAGGGAGCAGCTTACTTCATCGGAGCTGACCCAGTTGGGCCAATCTCCGCCAATCTCTGTCATCTTGAAATGGGGCAATTGAGGCCCGGCTTCGACGATTTGATGACTGACCCGAGGAATCCCGTTGACATAGACTTGATAACGCTGCTGATAAGCCAAAAAACGCCCATCTGGGGAGACCATTGATTCCCCAAGGTATTTAATCTTTAAGTGTTCTCGTCGCTCTTGTCCAATATGAGTGACACTGCATAGCTTCGAATAATTGTCCTTGTCATTCTCAATGTAGAAAATGCGTTGTCCGTCGGGGCTGAAGCGCGGACTGCAAATGCGGTCAATCGTCTTGACCTTTTTAATGACCTTCGTTTTGAGTGACATGGTGCAGAGCTCCAGCCAATCTTCTCCAGTCAGTGTCGCGGTTCTTAAATAGGCGTTGCTGCGCGCTCGTCCTTGACTGTTAACTTGAACGCGTTCTTTGGCAATCGATACGGTAT
>JARGOJ010000472.1:304-7023 GCA_029210225.1 Planctomycetota bacterium | reverse complement strand
AAGCCCCCCGAGATCCTATACTTGCCGTCCTCCCAGGAATCACAAACGACACCTTTGCCATTGTGACCAAAAACGGCCAAGTCTCCATTTTCGACGCCCCCCACTGACTCAAAATGAGGAAACCCTTAGTGACTATGCCCTCTAAAGCTAAAAACCTGGGACATCGCCTCATGGCCTGGGTGATCTACCACCCATGGCTATTTATCGCCCTGCATCTGCTCCTTTTCGCCCTTTTCCTCACCGGGGCCGGCAAAGTAAAAGCAGGAGTCAACGTCGAGGACTTCTTCCCAAAGCGCGCTCCATCCCGGCTCCTCTACGATCGTATGGCCGAGTTCTTCCCCGACGATAGCTGGGGAGTGGTCCTCGTTGGCAGCGAAACTCCCAATGACAGCCCAACGCTACTCGCGGTCAAAGACTTTGAGCAAACACTTCTCAGAGAGCAGCTCGTCTACAAAGTAAAAACGGTCCTCACCATCAAGGATATCTACGCTCGCGATGGAGCCCTTGTCCCAGAAGCCCTTGTTCCAGATCCTGAAGCGCCTCAAGCAACTCTCGATAAACGCTGGGACGACCTTAAGACCAACGTTCGCTTTCGCGGCACAGTCGTCAATCCGAAAGGCCAACTCCACGCGATCCGCGTTCAAATAGATCCGCTAAAGAAAGGCGATGCCCTGGCGCGGCGAGAGTTTCGTCAAGTCATACTGAAGCACTGCCAATCCTTAGAACAACAATTAATCAAAAATGGAAACAAGAAAGAGTCGATATTAGTCATGCCAACGGGGCTGCCACTCATTCGCGCCGCCTATGTCGACCTCATTGAGAATGATGCCAATACGCTTATCCCGCTGTCACTGCTACTGGTGACAATCATTCTATTGATGCTCTTTCGTTCTCTGCGAGACATCCTCATTCCCTTAATCGTTGTCGTCGTCTCCCTCGTCTGGACTCTTGGCACCATTGGCTTCGCCGACATTGTCCTCAATCAGATTTTGCAGATCACCCCCATTATCATTCTCATTGTCGGAGTCTCCGACAGCATCCACCTGGTCAATCGGATTAATGACCGCCTCAGCGAAGCAAGAGAGGACGAGAATCCGAAGGAGATAATGGTTGAAGCTTGCAGCGAAATCGCCCTCGCCTGTTTCCTGACAAGCCTCACGACAATTGTTGGCTTTCTCTCTCTGGCCACAACCAACATCGAAAGCACCGTCGACTTTGGAATCTTCACTTCAATAGGCATCGCCTATGCCTACCTTATTACAATTACTTTGTTACCAGCTGTGTTTAGTCTTCTTGGCAAAAAGGCCGGACATAAACAAGGAATTCGCTCATTCTGGATCCCGATGTTTAACTGGATCGATCGCTTTGTCGCAAAACGCAAGCGGCCCATATTGCTAGGCTCGGCAATACTGACAATCGCTGCCCTCGCTAGTTGGAATTGGATTGACACGACCGCCTTTGTCTTCGATGACCTGCGCCCTGACACTCAACTAGAAAAGGACATTCGCTACGCCGACAATGAATATGGTGGAATGCTCCCCATCGCTATTTTCTTCGAAGGTCCCAAGGACGCCAAAGATCCTGAAAAGGCGCTTTACGAGGTCGAGACGATCCAGGCAATGAGCGACATCCGTGAGATGCTCGCCAAGCAAGATTACATTCAAGTCTCCCGCGGAATCGATTTAGGAATTTGCCAAGCCCACTATATTTGGTTTGACGAAGACGAGACCCACAAGGTCATTCCCGACAGTCGCGCCGCCATTCGTCAGTTCACAACCTTGCTCCCTAAGACTATGACGGACGAATTCGTCAAGGGCCGGCTTGCCGTTGTTCTCGCACGGTCCAAGGACGTCGGGAGCAAGAAGCTTCGACCGATGTTGGAAAATATTGAGAGAGAATTAGAGCCGCATCGAGAAAAGCTAAAGAAGTACGGCGTCACGATCTCCCTCACTGGAACGACTCCTTTGGTTCAAGAAGTCTACGACTCAGTCCTATCCAGTCTTTCTAATTCTGTCATTCTCTCGGTCATTTTTATGATGATTCTATTCATGGTCATGTTTCGATCGCCGCGAGCCATGTTCTTTGCCTTACTACCGAATTTCCTCCCATTGATTCTGTTAGCGAGTTGCCTCGTTTTACTGGGGATTACTTTGCGCCCGACAACCATGCTGATCTTCTCGACGGCCTTCGGGATCGCAGTGGACGACACGATCCACTTCATTGCCCGCTTCCGAGCCGAGCGACAAATGGGAGTTGAGCGGGAGCTTGCTATTTCTCGGACAAGCACTCAGACCGGCGCTGCCATAGTGACGACGAGCATGGTCTTATCGGCCGGCTTTCTTGTCTTCATGTTCTCCGAGTTTGAAGGCTTGTCGAACTTCGGAGTGCTTATGAGCCTGGGCCTGGTCAGCGCTTTGTTTGCCGACCTGCTCTTTTTACCTGCGTTGCTTCGTTGCAGCTCTGTCGAATTTGGATCAACGGGTATTGCGCCGCTCGAAGACAGCGAAGCTGACCATTCACTAGAATCGAAAACTCCGCCAGGCAAGACTCTTAATAACCCCGAAGCTGACCAGGGTGATGCGAAGGAGTCGCCGTGACTTTGATCAGTGATATCGGGAGGGTTTGCTTTTTGGCGTCGCCAGTCATTATCGCCGGTGTGTTGCACATGATATTGGCGAAGTTGAACGTGCTCAGCGTTTTGAAGGTGCCCCTGGACCGGGGCAAAGAATGGCGCGAGAAACGGATCTTTGGTGACAACAAGACTTGGCGTGGGGTTGTCCTTATGATTGTCCTCACCATGGCGGCCTATGAGATTCAAACCTGGTCCTATAGAGCCAGTGACTTTGTTCGTGGCCTTGCTTACTACGACTACGACGCGGTCAACTCTTACTTTGCCGGCTTCATGCTTGGGCTTGGTTACATCCTCGCCGAGCTTCCGAATTCTTTTGTGAAGCGACGCCTTGATATTAAAGCGGGCAAGGGCGACAAGGGCCTTAAGGGCAAAATCTTTATGGTCGTCGATCAAGGCGACTCAGTGCTCGGATGCCTCCTCGCTATGTATGCCTACTGGAGCCCGAGCGCCTATGTGTTTTTCTTGACCCTCGCGACAGGAACAGGGATCCATCTACTGGTCAATGGACTTCTTAACCTCGCCAAGTTAAAAGGGGGCTCTAAAGATGAGGATAACGAAGGGGAAAAAGCGCCGTGAATAACATCGCCGACCAAAAATACGCTGTGATCGGACTCGGTCTATTTGGTCAAACCCTGGCTCGTCAGCTCGCCGCTGGTGGAGCGGAAGTCATTGCCATTGATATCGACGTCAAGCTGGTGCAGGAGCTCGCCGACCATGTCGCGCACGCGGTCACCCTCGACGCGACGGACGTTCGCGCCCTTCAAAGTCAGGGCGTTGACCAGGTCGATGTGGCCATTGTGGCCATTGGTGAGAACTTCGAGGGGAACATCCTCTGCACCCTTATCCTCAAACAGACATTCGGACTCAAGTCGGTGATTACGCGGGCCATGACCATGGCGCAGTACAAGATCTTGGCGCTCATGGATGTGCGAGTGCTTCAGCCTGAGCGTGAGAGCGCCGAGCGCCTCGCGACTCGCTTGCTTCGCCCTGGATTGATCGACAACATTCAGCTCGCGGAGCACTTCAACCTCGTTCAACTTGAAGCTCCAAAAGCCTTTTATGATCGTGCGCTCCGTGAGTTAGATCTTCGGAACACTCATTCGTGCAACGTGGTCTCGATTCGAAAAGCTGCGGAAGGAGATGGGCAAATGGTGAGTGTTCCGCATCCTGACGATGTGATTCGCGAAGGCGATGTCCTATATCTTATCGGGACTGACGAAAACATTGAGCGATTGACAGACGAACTTTGTTAACAGAACTTCGGCAGGAACTGTTTCAAGGCGCTATTTTATAGGTTAGCGCCTGGGCTTTTCCGGGTCTGTGTTTTTCCTAGGAGGCATCATGAACACCGAACAAATGGTCCCGTATTTCCTCATTATTGGTGTCGCTTTCGCCCCGTTTTTACTGATGGGCCTGCTCTACCTCCTGCAACGGAAATTCGTCCATCACGCGACGACGGCTGTTGAGACCCGAACTCAAGTCACGAAGAACGGCGTCCCTGTCGGAGTGTGCTCGATAACCGGAGCACTGACGGACGGCAACCTCGATATTGTTCTCTCGCATATCCAGCGAGGTACAGCCGATCACAAGAATGTGATCTTGGATTTTCGCCGGGTCGAGTATATCGACGAGCCAGAAGAGACTTTGCGCTGGCTTCAAGACCTGCAAAGTTCCCAACGGATCGTCATCTCCGCGCCTCCCGAGATCCGCGTTTTACTTGAGTTGCTGGATTTGAGTTCCAAGTATGCGATTGAGCGTGAGGTTCACAAGGCCTTAGTCCACTTCGATGACGATCCTCATTCTGAACAAGAGGATCATGGCTAAGAACGCCAAGACCTGGCTTGTTTACATTTTAAAGTGTGCCGATGGGACCTATTACTGCGGCTGCACAAACGACCTGGAGAAGCGCGTTCAACTTCACAACGATGGCAAAGGCGCCCGCTATACGCGGGGTCGAGGTCCCGTGGTTGTCTTAGCGACCCGGCTCGGATTGACTCATAGTGAGGCCTGCAAACTCGAACGCTTAGTCAAGCGTAAAGCCAAGCACTTAAAGCTTAAGGCGCTTAACGAAATCACACTTTCATGAACATTGATCGCTGCGTTTGTTACGACCAGTCCTTTGAGAGTCTCAAAGCCATTGCGAAGAGAGAGCAGCTGGACACTGTTGAAGCTCTCCAAAGCCATTGTGAGTTTGGGAAGAAGTGCCGGCTCTGCCACCCGTATCTGAAATGCATGTTGAAGACGGGACAAACCCAGTTTCATTCGATCATTCAGGTGTGAACTGTTGATCGCACCAGTGTTTGAGATGCGCTCCGACGCTCAAAAGCGGAGCTTCGCTCTTATAGGTTTTCGCGAGCAGCAAGGCGCCCTCGATTGAAGAGAGGACGAAGAAGGCCCCGGAGCGTGCGGCCTCTGGATTTCCCCAAACGTCTTCAAAGAGCGCCGTGAGAGTGCTGATATAGACGTCATAGAGGTCGACGCAGGCTTGCTGTAGATGTTCTGAGTATGCGGACGCTTCGAGGGCAACCGTTGCGGCGGGGCAGCCTTTTTCAAAGCCCGACTCTTTTAGCTCGGCGATGAGGACCCCGCAAACCGCTTCAATCATGGCGCCGGGGCCTTTCCCCGAGGCCATGATTGCGCCAAAGCGAGCCTGAATCTCTTCGGACGCTTTGCGAATGGCCGCCACGGCCAGCTCTTCTTTGCCTCCCGGGAAGTGGAAGTAAACAGAGCCCTTGGGAGACCCGCTCTCTTTCACGACCTGGTTCATTCCAGTGCCATTGTATCCCTGCTTTTGGAGCAAGACACGCATGGTCTCGACCATACGCTCTTTCGACTTTGATTTTCTGGCCATGGGCCCCATTCTAGAGTTGCCTTCGCGAAATGGAAGCGCGGATCCACGCTTAAGACACCGTTGAAGCCGATGCTTTAGGCTTTGGGCTTGCAGTGCGCTTTTGGAATATCGGCAGCGAGGTTTTCAGCCCGCGAAAGAAGGCCGACAGCCTAGAGAGCTTCGGGTTTGGAGCCAATCCCTTGGCCAGGCGTTCGATTTGCATGGCATACCAAGTGATCTGAATCAGCGAGTCTGCGGTTTTGATGCCGACGCTCAAGTTCGGATCGGACACTGAAGACTGCTTTCTATCGAGGAAGTCCGAGGCGATGTTGGGATTGATTAGGAAGGGTCGGGCCATTCCCACAAGATCGACCGCGCCAGAATCGAGAGTCGCGTTGATTCCTTCGACGCTTCGCAGGCCGCCGGTAAGCAACAGAGGCATTTTGGCCTTTTCCCGCACTTGCTCGGCGTATTCCAAAAAGTAAGCCTCTCGGGCTCGGGTGCTGGGGGCGGATTTCTCGTGCATGTTGCGCCACATTTCTGTGCGTTCGTAGGTGCCCCCTGAGATCTCTAAGAGGTCGATGCTCTCTGAGTTTAAAGCCTCAATCACGGCGATGGATTCGTCTTTTGTAAAGCCTCCCTTCTGAAAATCCGCCGAGTTCAACTTCAATCCGATTGGGAACTTGGGGCCGACTTTTTCGCGAATCGATCGGACGATCTCGATGAGGAAGCGCATGCGGTTTTCGAGGCTTCCTCCCCAACGGTCTTGTCGCTGGTTGGAGATTGGTGAGAGGAACTGGCTCACCAGGTAGCCATGAGCCCCATGGATTTGAACTCCAGCGAAGCCGCTCTCCTTGGCGACGAGCGCGCCTTTGGCGAATTTTTCAATGGCTGTGAGAATCTCTTCTTCAGTCATCGCCCGCGGCTTGGCGAGCAATGGACCCAGGCCCTTCACTATGACCGGGGACGGCGCCTGAGCTTCAGCGGCAACGGTCTTCGGCATTTGGCGCCCCGGATGATTGATCTGCATCCAAAGCTGAGCACCATCCTGCTGCGCAATCTCAGCCCAGGCGCGAAACTTGTCTAAAGACTCAGGTTCATCGATGACGATGTTCTCAGGCTCTGTTTTGCATCGCGCATCGATCATGGCGTTGCCAGTGATTAAGAGCCCGGCTCCCCCCTTTCCCCAAGTCTCATAGAGCTTCAATAAGCCTTCACTTGGCAGGCCGCCGTGATCAGCGAGGCGTTCACTCATGG
>JARGOJ010000472.1:0-294 GCA_029210225.1 Planctomycetota bacterium | reverse complement strand
CCGACTTCACGATCCGGTTTTTCAAAATCTGACCGCTGGGAAGTGTTAATGGAGAAGACATATCAACCATGGTGAAGCTCCTATAATGAAAGGCACAAGCTAAAATATAACAACTGGTCTATATATACCAATCGGTCTAGTTTATGTCTAGGCATTTATTCCTGAGTTAAAGGCCATCGTTCTTTCTAGCTCAGGCGATCGCGTTGTCATGAAACTGTGTTTTTTCGATTCATGGCAGAAGATGTCTTGCGAGAGGAAAGAGGCCTATGAAAGATAGTGACTATAACTTGGATG
>JARGOJ010000471.1 GCA_029210225.1 Planctomycetota bacterium | reverse complement strand
CAAAGATCGCTTGGCGACCCTTGGTCTCTCTGACGACGATGTGGAACCTCGACCGTACATGGCATTACTTCGCGAACAGAGGAAAGGGAGCGACTCCTAATGCGAGGTGAGCCTGTCAAGGTCATGCGTATCATCGCCCGCTTAAACGTTGGGGGACCTGCGCTCCATTGCTTGATTCTCGCTCAGAAATTGAACACATTCGGATTTCGCACGACCCTTGTGGCCGGTCAAATGGCAGATGGGGAAGAGAGCTATGAGAAACTCTTCTCCGATCGTCCAGACATCGCGACCGTGCCAGTGACTCGCTTACAAAGGTTGACCCGCCTGCCGAGCATGTTTGGAGACCTGCTCACACTCTTCGAGCTTATTCGAATGATGCGCAAGCTTCGTCCCGCTGTCGTTCACACACATACGGCCAAGGCCGGTGTTCTCGGCCGGATTGCGGCTTTTGTAACGGGGGTCCCAGTGGTGGTGCACACCTTCCACGGACACGTCCTCCACGGGTATTTTTCACCCTTGATATCCAAAGGAATTGCACTCCTAGAGCGCGGTCTCGGAGTATTGACTTCGGCCATTGTAACGCTCTCCCCGGCTCTGCGAGATGAGCTGTCTGGGGTGTTCAAAGTGGGCCCGAAGCGGCGATTCAGAATCATTCCCTTGGGGCGAGACCTGGACCGATTTTACGACTGTGAACGCTTGCGAGGCAGCCTTAGGAAAGAGCTGGGGCTTGATTCAGAGACGCCGTTGTTAGGCTGCATTGGTCGACTTGTTCCCATTAAAGATCACGAGACATTGTTGAGGGCCTTCGCCGAATTGCCAATGAAGACCGCGCATTTGATTTTGGCGGGTGACGGTGAATTGAATGACAGTCTGCAAGAGATGTCGAGGGTGCTTGGATTAGAGGCGCGAGTTCACTTCTTAGGATGGCGATCGGACCTGCCAGCGATTTATTCCGATATTGATGCTCTGGTGCTTAGTTCCAAGAATGAAGGCACGCCCTTGTCAATCATTGAGTCATTTGCTTCCTCCTGCCCCGTTGTCTCGACCGCCGTGGGCGGGGTGCCAGACATGTTCCACAATCCGACTTTGGAGCAGGATGGAACGACAAGCTGCGACGAAGGCATCCTTGTCCCGAAGAGTGAGCCGTCGCTTCTATCGCGGGCTTTGGAGCGAATGCTCGGAGATGCGTCGGCGAGAACAATGCGCGGAGAGCGAGCGCTGGCTGCGGCAGCGAATTACAGCGATCACCGTCTGGCTGAGAGAATTGCTGGGCTCTACAAAGAACTCTTGGCGAGGCATTAAATGGCAATGGCCCTCGGATTGTTCTTCGCCGTCTTTTTGCTGACTGCGCTCTTAACTGCGGGTATGCGGTGGTTGGCACACAAGATTGATTTCGTCTCTCGACCAACAGCGGGGCGCTGGAGCAAGCGGGTTGTTCCTTTAGGGGGTGGAATTCCGCTTTCGATTGCATTAATGATTGGCGTTTCACTCTGTGGATTTCAATTCGCCATTGGATTGGCGCCGGCGATATTCGCGCTTTTTGTTTTAGGTCTGATTGACGATTTAAAGTCTGTTCCTGCCGCAGGAAAGCTCATTGTACAAGCCATTGCAGCTTCTTATGTCGTGACATTTGGCTTTGTATTGCCGACGCCTTGGCCAGTTCTGTCGATTCCGTTGACGCTGATTTGGATTGTTGGCGTGACGAACGCCGTGAACCTTCTGGACAACATGGACGGATTGAGCTCGGGCGCTGCTTTCGTGGCGGCCCTTGCCTACGCGGCCTTATTCTTCGCGGTGACTGGGTCCTATTCTTCTGGAATTTTAGCGCTGACTGTTGCCGGGGCATCCCTCGGGTTTCTCTTTCATAACTTTGCTCCGGCGCGGATTTTTATGGGGGATGCCGGGAGCTTACCCTTGGGTTTTGTGCTCGCCACCCTAGCGACCCGATATCAGGCGATTGAGGCTTTACCCTGGTATGCCAGTACGCTTCTCGCGATCTTACCCTTGAGCGTTCCACTCTTTGATACAGCGCTTGTCAGCTACACGCGGAAGCGCTCCCATAGGCCATTCTTATTGGGGGGAAGAGATCATAGCTCGCACCGTCTTGTCTCTTGGGGGCTCGGTGAGCGTCAAGCTGTCTTGGTCCTCTACGCGATGGGAGCCCTCGCTGGTTTGGCGGCCTTCTTAGGGCAGAGGGGAGACCTGGGAACTTGGATGATCAGTCTTGGTTCCATCGCCATCCTCTTCATTCTCCTCGGTGTCTTCCTCTCCGATGCAGCGGTCGATAACTCGGCGACGGTAGGGGCGGACGAGAGGGGGGTCCTCCCGGGAGAGCGGGACGTGATTCTTTATGGATTAGAAGTGATCGTGGACGTGGCGGTCATTGCGCTCGTTTGGACGGGGTCGCACTATTTGCGGTTTCAGGATGAGACGCCGACGGCTTTTCAGGATTATCTGAAGTTGACAGTGATTCCGCTATTGCCCTTTCTCCTGGCTGTGAAGTTGGCGGTCTTCTTTCTTTGCGACTTGTATCGCGGAGTTTGGCGATCTATTTCGATTGAGGACGTTTACGATATTTTCAAAGCGGCGACTTTGGGGACGATGATCATCGTCTTCGGCTCGGCGTTGAGTGATCGACTTGAGAACCTCTCTCGGGTTGTGATTCTCATTGATTGGCTGCTGACTTTCTTCTCGGTGCTTGCGACTCGGGGGGCGATCCGCATTTTCCGATCCTGGTCGAGTAAGCTCGCGACCGAGAGTCGCCGGGCGGCCTTGTTGGGGCCCGCCGTTTTGTTTCCCTTGGCGGTTGAGAACGCTGAGAAGCATGGCTTTGAGCTGGCGGGGGTCTTCTCGGAGGACACGGAAAACAAACATTGCCTGGGCTCCCCGGAGAATCTTGAGGCCCTCGTGGCAGAGCACAACATTAGGGTTCTGCTTGTTGTTGGGGAGGGGCCAGGGGCACCCTTGGAAAAACTCGCGCAGAAGGGGGTGCTTATTCAACGGGCGACCCTTGAGTTTGACTTGTAGATGATTGAGTCAGGGGAGGATCTTGAATTCTCGGACTCTGATGGCCTCGCGGTTCTCCGTGTAAGACACGATCACGCCGTTCTCACAGGGGATGATTGCCGGATAACTGAATTCGCCGGGGCCATCTTCTAGGACGTATAGCTCGTTCCAAGACTGCCCGTGATCTCTTGAGTCAAAGAGTGTGAGCGGGCTGCGAGGACCGTGGGGATCTGAATTTGGATTGCACGCGAGGACGAGGCGATCATTGAGAAGGGTGAGATCGAGACCGCTGTTATTGTTGGGGAGATTTATTGGATAGGCCGAGCTCCAGCTTCGGCCGAAGTCTTTGGAATCTGCGCGGTATATCGAGCCAAGGTCGCTGCGGGTGAGCATGTGAACATGACCTGGATGGCTCTCCCATAAACTTGGTTGAATAATCCCTGCCCCCGAGGACGCGCCCTGTTCCGCATATATCTGCGCTTGCGCGATCCAGCTCTGACCATTGTCTGGGGAGAGGTCAACAAAGCAGGACCAGCCGGAGTCGCTCTCAAGGGATGCCGGAGCGAGCCAGTCACCGTTGCTCAGAACGAGGATCTTATTCTTTACGGGACCACGGCCTCCAATGTCTCCGGGCACTAAGTCCCTGGGAGCATTCCAGGGCGCGCCGTTGTTTTTCTGGGTGACCCGGGTCTTCCAACGCTTCGGGTAGATTCCGAGCTTATAGAAGAGCCAGAGAGTGTCGTCGAAGTAGTGAAGGACTGGATTCCAGTGAGGCTCGGCGCCGGTTTTTGCGATCGGGTGTGATGGGCTCCAGTGGCCGTTTTCTCTGATAGCGGCGAGAATGCATGTGTTTCGGCTCCCCTCAAAGGGACCGGCGAACCAAGCGCAATAGAGCTTCTCTCCGGCGAAGCAAAGAGTCGAGGCATGGGAGATGTTGGGGGGCCTTGAGTGAAGGCTGAGGCTGACTGAAGAACGTTGTTCAATACTCATGACACTCCCGGAGATCTCGACCGTCTAAACGCCGTCAGACAATGCACTCTGTCGCATTTGTCGCGTCCTGCGACATTGTCGCAAATTGCACCAAGACGCGACACATTGATCGCTGTCCCAGGTTTTCACTGAAGCATTGTTTTATGGGGGTAAGGAGAGTTTTTTCTCCCTGAATCAGTGTTTGGGCACGGCAGCTGCTTAGTGCATAGCTAACTGAGCAGTCAAAGTCACGCAAGGAAAACATGGGAGACAATACAATGAAAACTCTATTAGATGACGCCTGCGATATTTTGTGGGAGCTCCGCGGAGCCCTGGAGGAAAACCAAAACAAAATCGACAACGATGAGCTAGAGGTGATGCATGAGCAAACCCTTCGAGCCTTATCTCTGATTTATCGCGCCAGGAAGTCAGCAGACTGTCATCATCCTAGTCCCCCGGCTCTCACCGGTCTTCCTCAATCCTAATTCCCAACTCCCAACTCCTAACAGGCCCAGCTCTTACCGTGCTTGTTTTTCAATGAGGAAGGTAGGGATTGCTAGGATGCTCTCAAGCGCGCTGGAATGTGCTTGTGAAATGGTGTTTTTGCGATGGGATCACAGTGCAGGGAATCGGTCAATGAGTTAATCAATGGCCCCATTTTAACAGCAGCACCATCCTTCTCATCTGCTTTGCCAGGATGAGAAAGTCCATATCCGTGGGGCAGGGAGAGCACTCCGGCGTTGATCTCATCGGTCACGGAGAGAGTGATCTTAAGGTGGCCCCGAGCGGTTTCCAACCAAGCCTCGTCGCCAGTCTTGACACCCTCTCGGGCTGCATCGCTTGGGTGAATCTTCAGACAACCGTCCGGGTCGAGTTTACGCCAGGCTTCATTTCTGATGATGGTGTTTGCGTTGTAAGAGCGACGCTCCCCCGCCATCAGTAGATACGGAAACTCAGTCGAGGATTGGTACGGTTTGAGATTTTGGATTTCAGTAAAGAGCTCGTCAATGGCGAGATGAATCTTACTGTCCTTATGCTTAATGAATTGAAAACTGTCTTCGTATTGATGCTTGCTAATGAACGTGCCGGATGGCGAGCCCATTATTTTCTCAAAGAGCGCTTCGCCAATTCCCTGACCCTTGTTCTCAACTCCTGCGGCCTCAACAGCCTCGTTCCCGTATTCATTAACATACATGTGGGAACTGCCCCAGAGCACCGCGCCAACATTGGCGCCGTCTGGGAGAAGCTTGCCCATCGTCTGATGCAATATTATCGGGAGCATTTGTTTCCAATGAGGTTTTCGTTTGAGCGTCGCTGCAAGAGCTATTGGAAATAGTTTGAGCTTGGGAAAGCGTCTATCCAATTTGGCGACTTGTTCTAATATTGGAAACCGCTCTGGGAGGGCTCCCATGGCGACGGCAATGCGGCGATAAATCTCCGGTTCCGTGAGGACAGTGTCTGGCGCGTCAAAGAGAGGACGGCGTAAATGAAAGAAGTTCTCGGGGAATTCCAAATTGAAGAAAGTTGCCTCCCATTTCTCGAATTGTGTCGCGACCGGGAGCACATAATGAGCGAGTTTGGCGGTTTCCGTGAGGGCGACATCAATCACTACGAGCAGCTCTAACTTCTTGAAGGCCGCCTCATACGCTTGGGTGTCCGCAGCTGTCACCAACGGATTTCCACTGTCGACAACCACTCCACGCACTCTCTCGGGATGATCCGTGTCAATTTCTAAGGGCAGGATGTTTGGAGGGAAGAACTTACTAATCTCGTGCATCCCGGTCACTTTGGTTTTGTATGCCCCGCTGTCCGGCTCTCGGGAGTGTCCAATCAAGGGGACGAGTGAAGTGTGAAGGTTCGTTGTGCCCTTCTTACCGAAATGCCCAGGCAACAAAAAGAGCAGCTTCGAGAGATAGGTATTCAGCGTACTGTTGATTGAGTGCTCCAGACCCAAATCCGTCCGGACACAGCCAGCCTTCGCCTTGCAGAAATCGCGAGTCACTTTTCGGACAGAATCTTTATCTAGTCCCGTGATATCAATCATTTCGTCAATGTTTATTTTTCCAAAATGCAATTGAACTTGGTCGAAGCCGACGCAGTGTTCGGCGAGGAACTCTTTATTGAACAGCTCTTCTTGAATCATGATGGCGATCATTGCGATCATTAACTGAGCATCAGTCCCCGGCTTGATGGACCAGTAAATGTCCCCCCGTTTGGCCGTCCCGGTACGTCGAGGATCAACGACCACCATCGTTCGCGCCGGATCTTTTGAGATGGCCGTGAGTTCCTTTCGCGCTCTCGGAAAACCGTGGGATTGCCAGGGATTGGTGCCGATGATTAAGAGGTAGTCAGAGTGCTCGATATCTTCGGAGGGGTGGCAGGTCTGACGACCAAACAGCTTTCCGTTGACCCAGAAGCCTCCGGTTTTCTCCTGAGCCAAAGAATTATAGAGATAGCGGGTCCCCATAGCGCCACGGAGGGTCCCCGAGTGAGCGCCTCCCATATGATTGCCCTGCCCGCCGCCGCCGTAATAGGCCAGAGAGTGACCGCCTTGAGAGGTCTTCAGGCTGAGGAGTTTTTGGGCGACCTCAGAGATCGCTTGATCCCAGGAGATCTCATCGAAGCCCCCCGCGACATTTCTTTTTAGCGGTTTTGTGATCCGATTCGGGTTGTTTTGATAGTAGTCGAGGCGGGCTGCCTTCTGACAAAGGTATCCCTTGGAGACAGGATGATCTTTGTCCCCCTTGACCGAAACAATGGCCTTGTCTTTGGTCTCTACTTCAAGTCCGCAGTTCAACGAGCAAAGAATACAGGCCGTCTTATGAGTGCTGGCTTTCATAAAGAATCGGTCCTTTGGGTTGTGAGGATTATGATCATAATCTTAGTATATTTGACACGCTGTGTCATGAATGGAGTTGAAGACCGCTCGATTTCCATCTTCGACTTTCCACGGAGCCGGGAACGCGAAAGCGGCCTCGTTCGTATATGATCGGTTGGAACGAATATTTGGAGAAAAATGATGAGAGTATTTTGCTTGGTTTTGCTGTCGGC